>NZ_JCACKQ010000023.1:0-69577 GCF_059505465.1 Symplocastrum torsivum
TTTCAGTGGAGCCTACTTTGTTTCAGTCTGCTTGGTTCCGCCCTCATAACCAAAGCGAGGACATTCCTAATCTCTATTGTGTAGGAGCCGGAACTCATCCAGGAGCGGGATTACCAGGGGTGATGAGTTCAGGCAAGATTGTGGCACAGATGATTAGCAGCGCAGGATAGTTCCGTTGTTAGGAATGCGGAGCAGCTAGTTTTTTATTGACTGTCTGTTCAGTCATAAATTATCCTGGGGATGAAACAATCGATCCCATCAGCCTAGAGTGTTCAGGAAAATCAGGCTGAAACGTTCATTGTGACTGTCGTACAAACCTGAAAGGAGACAGATATGGATTTGCATTACGAAGTTCAAGGTAAGGGTGAGGCGGTTGTCCTGATTCATAGCGGTGGGGCAGATTTGCAAGATTGGGAGTTGATTGCCCCGCAACTAGCCCAGACCTATCAAGTCATCACTTTTGACGGACGCGGTGCCGGACAGTCACCCCCACTGCTCGAACCTGCCTACTATGTTGAGGATTTGCGGCAGTTGCTTGACCATCTCAAACTCGATCGCGCAATTTTAGTTGGGCATTCGATCGGCGGTCAAATTGCAGCCGATTTTGCCCTTGCTTATCCCGATCGCGTCACCAAGCTGGTGCTAGTAGCTCCGGGATTGTCGGGCTTCCAACTCTCACCTGATGTTCAACAATGGTACGCGCAAGTTCAGGCAGCGGCTCCAGATTTGGAAAAAATGGTTGACTTGATGTTGAACCATCCTGTGTACAGCGTCGTGATGTCCAGTCCGCAGCGCGATCGCATGATTGAGATGACGACACACAACACCAAGAGGTATTTTGAGTGGAAAACCTTTGAGATGCAATGGGCACAGCCACCCACCATTGATCGCTTAAGTGACCTTCAAACCAAAACGCTGTTTATCATCGGCAAACAGGATATGGCTGATAATTTGCACGTTGCTGAGTTGTTCCAACAGGTGCCCGACATTCACTTTGCTTACCTTGAAGGAGCCGATCATATGCCTACACTCACTCATGCCGATGAGGTTTCCAGTCTGATCGTTCAATTTCTCAGTGAGTAGAAGCCATGCCGCGTACCCCAGCAGAAAACGAGCGTATCCGTCAGGCAACGCGGGAACAAATCTTGAAAGCGGCGATGGATTTGTTCTTCACGAAAGGCTATCACGCCACTTCGATTGAAGATATCGCCAAACAAGCGCAGATTTCAAAGGGACTGCTTTACCACTACTTCAAGGGTAAAGAAGACGTTTTGGCAGCAATGGTCGATCTGCGGCTCAATGATCTGCTGGTTGTCATGAATGCCGCCGTTGCAAAGTCAACGCCTGTCGAGCAAATTCGCCATATTGCCGAAGGTGCGTTAGACGACGTGCGACGGCAACCGGAGGTTTTCCGATTTTATCTCAATCTGTTTACCCAACCCCGGCTCGACCCGATTGTGGCGAAATACAGCCAGAAGTTGATGGATGAGCAGGCAAAGCAGTTTGAAATCCAGACGCAGATGTTCAGCGAGTTGGGAGTTGCTAACCCACGACAGCGATCGCTCTATTTTTCCTCAACGCTTCAGGGCATCAGGCTGATGTTTTCAACCTACCCCAACACCTATCCCTTAGATGCGGTCAAGGCACAGGTGATTGCGGAGTTTTGTTAGCCAATCAGCAACTGCCCTGGTGTCGGTTACGAGTCCACCCAACACCAGAATTAGGGTACTCAACAGATTTATCTCACGTTGGATAGTGTCGCAAATGAGCAAGAGTGCCTACGATGACGAATAAATTTACCAGAGCAAACGCATGGCTCAACGACCTGGAATATTCCCCACCTTCTTCATCTCTGGCTTTGAGTGTTCGACGTTTCTCTGGAAGGACAAGCGGCGGCGGAATCTAATTGAAGAGACACAGCACGATCGCCACGCGCAGGAAGATTACAACATCTTGCGCTCGCTGGGAATTGATGTGGCACGGGAAGGGGTTCCCTGGCCAATGGTTGATCATGATGGCTGCTATGACTTCTCTCTTCTTGACCCCATGATTGAAGCAATGCAGCAGACGCAAATCATTCCCATCTGGGATCTCTTCCACTACGGATATCCAGACGATCTCGATCCATTTAGTAATGAGTTTACGGATCGCTTTGCCCGTTACTGTCGTGCAGCAGCAGAGTATGTGATTCCCCGCTTAAAAGGCCCCTATTTCTTCACGCCGATTAATGAAATTACATTTTTCTCGTTCTGCGGCGGCGAGTGGGGTTGGGTGGCTCCCTATAAAACTACTAAAGAAGACCGATTCCGCTTTCGATTGGCGTTGTGTAAGGCAGCGATCGCCGGGGTGAAAGCGATTCGGGAGGTAGAACCGCTCTCAAGGATGGTTCACATTGATCCCCTGGTTCAGGTAGTTGCACCACGCGATCGCCCGGATTTAGTCGAGGCAGCGCATCACGAAACCTATGTGGACACATTCCTGGCTTGGGACATCCTTTACGGAAAAGAACACCCGGAACTCGGCGGTTCCCCGTCCATTCTTGATATCGTTGGTGCAAATAACTATTCCTTTGGTCAGATGGAGTACCGGGAACAGGGACCTCATCAATCACTTGAACCCCACGACGATCGCATCAAGCCGCTCCATGACTTAATGTGGCGCGTCTGGGAGCGTTATCACAGACCGATGATCATTGGCGAAACTAGTGGGCTGGCAGAAGGAAGAGATGAGTGGCTAAAGGACGTAGTGGAAGAGTCTCTGGCAGCGGTTAATTCTGGCATGGATCTGCATGGCATCTGTTTATTTCCTGCTGTTGATATGCCGGATTGGCATACGGGTGAGTGGCTGCACAACGGAATTTGTGACCTGGTAGAGGAAGGGGATGACTTGAGACGTGTGCCTTACGAGCCTTATATTGCTGAACTACGACGCTGGCAGAAGGAATTCAATCGGGTCATGACACTTGATGCGGACCCGTTGAGCGATCCAGTAGAACTGCAAGATGTGATTGACGCGGCTAAACGATTGCAACCAGAACCTGATCGCAATTGGAGCTAAAGAAAAAGTCCAGGGTGAGTCTCAGTGCGCGACCCCTCTCTACTGTCAATACTACTCATTGGGTGAAAAACGAATGAAGTTATCCGATTTATCCCCAGAAGTCCTTGAAAAAGTTAAGTCAGTGCGATGGGACAGGATTATTGAAAAGCACGAAGGACCAGAAGATTGGGAGTCGGTTCTGAGATATTACGAACCAGAGTTCCTGGAATTTGAGGGACGTTGGGTGCTTCTGCCCGTCGAGCGCTCGCGCCATCTCAATATCACGATTCTGCGTTCGATTTGGAGTGCAGATGGCAATTCGCTGACAGTGTTTCTCAAGGATACCACCTATGACGACGACCCTTTTTTTTCTGGGTTTATGGCGGTCTGTGATCGACTGAAGGGAGAAGACTTCTTTCTAGCAATTTTATATCACGAATGGTTTGTTATTGAAAGAGCGGAAGTTTTTGAACCCTGACCAACATATGGCAAAACCTGATAAACAATTTGAGGCATTTAGTAACTCATCTAAAAAGAATATACTCTTTTGTATTGAAAGTGCTAAACGTCCGGAGACAAGGCTGAGGAGAATTGAGCCAACTATAAGCTCAGCCGTGCAGAACAAAAATCCCTTGGCACGAGGTTGATACACTTAAGCTCATTAATAAAAAAGCCCGGTTGCTCATTAGCAACCGGACTCAAGACTTAGGTGAATGTTACTACCGGGAAACTGAAAAACTCCAGGTTCGGTAAACTCGATAAAAATCTTGATTTCCTAAGTTTCTCTAGGAATAAAGCTCATGCTGCTGCTTCAAGGCAATTGAGCTTATTCGACAACAGCCGAACCGACTTCTATGTCCTGATCACTCCTCGATTCGGGAAGCTTTGGAATCGGACTTAAGGGCAGAACGTCCACTGTTATTGGAGTGATCGCTTCTGTTACCTCGTTACCCTCTACCTGATTGATTGGTTCATCAGAAACGATCCAACTCAAAAATCTCGCCGAACTATCCATCGGCTGAACGTGGAGATAAATAGCGACGGATTGAATTTGCGAGTGTCCTAAGGTATGCTGCACCAAATGTAGCGGCGCTCCTCGCTCCAAAGCATGACTTGCGTGGGCGTGTCTCAACCAATGGGGACTGACTGGCGCGTCAATCCCTGCCTTTAGAGCCGCCGCTCGGACAATTCGCATCACCATCGAGCGGCTTAAATGTCCTCCTTTTTTGCGCGAGGAAAACACCGGGTCATTAGCACTCGCCGTCCCTCTTAAACGTTCCACCGCCATCCATACTGGAGTCGGGAGCCAAAGGTAGCGAGTTTTCCCGCCTTTTCCCCGCACCACCAGTTGTCCCCCGCCCTCTTTGGCAACCAGATCGCGCCATTTTAAGCCGCAAATCTCGGAAACTCTCAACCCCGTTGTATAGGCTAACAGCAGCAAAACTTTGTTGCGATCGCTGGTAGCATTCTCGATTAACCGTACAACGTCCTGCTGGGTGAGTAACCGTTCAGCTAAACGATTGCAAACTTTAGGAGGCTTCAGTTTTAAAGCCACATTAACAGGGCAATAACCCGCTTCGTGGGCAAAGCGAAACAAAGACTTCAACGTATTGACAATCCGAGCCAAGGTTGCAGACGCTAAGTTCCCTCGACTGTCAACATACCTGTAGAGGTCTACTAAAGTCACTGCTTTTAAAGGCTTCTTCACCCAAGCTAGGAACTTAAGAGCTTCCTCTCTATAGACAGCACGAGTGCGATCGCTTTTGGCGTGCAACCACATCCACAATAGCTCCTGGTCTTCCACGCCTGATTCTGGCGCAGAGCGATCAGGAGCCTTTGGTTTGGCTCTCATTCCTTCCTATGCAAATAAACTGTGTATTTGGTTGCATTCACTCTACCACAGGCTTAAGTCTCAAATTGAGATTTACACAACTGAGGTAAATAGGAGTTTGGCAAGAGCCTTAGAAAGTCATATCAGAAATCAGAACAACTGGAAGACTTGGTGGCGTATCCCGAGCGCAGTTGTATACGAGGGCAAACGGATTGAGGAATCACCCGATGAGAGCATTGGCTCACCCGATTGGGTGATTACCCAAGCAAAAGACTCTTTCTTTCCTAAAAGCTTGTCGGACAAGTTGGAGTACTTAAAAGCAGCAAAGCACTGCAAGTAACGCGCACCATTGAGAGACCAGAATCTAAAACCCTTGTGTTCGGGACGGAACCCCAGCTTACGGTGGTAGACGACGCCTCTCCTCTGACCGAGGTAGCTTTTTGGAAGTGATCGCGCTTGAATATGCAAAAGCTGGACAACATACCCAAGCGCAGCAAGTAGCAAAACGGCTTGAAGATAAGGCAACTCGTACTCGGTTAAATCAACGGTTAGCCTGCTATCAATGTCGATAATCAGTAGGGTTATTCCTTAGCAAAAATAATCCCCGCTTGCGTCGTTGCTTTGCGCTTGCGGGGGGTGATCATCAGTCATTCTGGATACGCTTAATTCCTGAGCCTACGAATTTCCCGTTTTGGCAAAGTCTCCCCAATTCTCAAACTTCATTGTTTCTGACGCTCGTTCACGCCAATATAAAAATAAAGGCAAGGCACAGGATAAACCAATCCCAAAAGTAGCGACAACATAAACAAACAACCAGCGACGAGACAAACCTGATCGCTTCAGCTCAATAAATGAGAAACAGAAGAAGACATCTGCACAAATGAGCAAATCTATTGCCACAGCAGAAGCGACGTGATTAGCGAATGCATTCTGGAAAAACAAATTGAGAGAAAGACCATTCTGGAAAAAGAAAGTCAGCAGAACGCTCCAAGGCGCGATCGCACCAATAATCGCTAGCAGCAGATAAAGCGATTGGGTTGACAGAAATTTTTTGGATGTAGGGATTTGCCGCTGTAGATAAGTTGCATTGGACATCGGTTCACTTTCCTTTTGTTATCAACACTTCAACAGGGACTTGGTTTGGCGAAGCGTAAAAAGTTCGCTATCAATCCCGTTGCTTTGATTGTGACCCCAAGAGATAATAGAGGCAATTACCTGTGAGGTAATAGGATAGTAAGATGGCGATCCCTTTAACCTCAACGCAATCGACTCCCAACCGAGACGCATCCTTTGGGAATCTGCTCAAACACTGGCGCAATCAACGGGGTTTGAGTCAACTCGATTTGGCTTTGGCTGGCAATGTCTCTCAGCGCCACATCAGCTTCTTAGAATCAGGCAGAGCCAATCCCAGTCGGGATATGGTGCTGCAACTGGCGGCTGTGCTCGATGTTCCTCTGCGCGATCAAAACATCATGCTCACAGCGGCGGGCTTTGCGCCGATTTATTCCCAAAGCGATTTATCAGCGCCTGAAGTAGAACCCATCCGCAAAGCCATAGAGTTTATCTTGCGCCAGCAAGAACCCTATCCGGCATTGGTGATGGATCGCTACTGGAATTTGCTCCAGAGCAATACGTCAGCGCAACGCTTAACCAACTGGTTAATTCATCCAGACGAGTTGCAACGCCGCTTCTGCATCGACGGCAAAATCAATCTGATGCGACTGATGTTCCATCCTCAAGGATTCAAGCCGTTTGTGGGGAATTGGGAAGAAATCGCCAGCCATCTGATTCAACGGGTGTATCGAGAAGCGTTCGTCGATGGACATAGCGATGAATCTATGGCTCTTTTCCAAGAACTACAAGCTTATCCAGATGTCCCCCACTTGTGGCAGCAATCCCTACCCCGCACCTGGCAACTACCCTTGTTGACGGTACAGTTTGTCAAAGACGGACTGAGCCTTAGCTTATTTTCGGCGATCGCTACGTTAGGCACCCCTCACGACATCACGTTGCAGGAGTTGCGGATTGAAAGTCTGTTTCCGGCAGATGAGGTGACGCAAGCCAATCTGAAAAAGCTAGAAGTGGTGGTTAACTGGTAGGGGATGGCAGTATTGAATACCTGTGGAAACCAAGAGGAGAAATCAAGCGTATGGAGAGTTATCTACAAGCTAGTGAAATTATTGACTGGCAACATCCTACGATTCTAGAACTTGCCAAGAAAATTGCAACGGAACACCAAACAGTAGAGGCGATAGCCAAAGCTTCTTTTGAATGGGTTCGTGATGAAATCTCTCACAGCTACGATTATCAGATGAATCCTGTTACCTGTCGAGCGTCAGATGTACTCGAATATAAAACAGGTTATTGCTATGCTAAGAGTCATTTGCTAACGACGTTACTACGGGCAAACGCAATTCCGGCAGGCTTCTGCTATCAGCGATTGAGTGTTAATGATGATGGCGAACCTTACAGCTTACACGGATTCAATGCAGTTTATTTACCAAAAATTGGTTGGTATCGAGTTGATGCCCGAGGAAATCGCGGGGGTGTCAATGCTCAATTTACACCTCCACAAGAGCAATTAGCCTTTAGAATTCAATTTCCGCAAGAAGCCGATTTTCAGAATATTTTATCTGAACCACTTTCAGTAATTGTACAGGCTTTACAAGCACATAGCACCTGGAATGATTTGCTTAGTAACCTTCCTGATGTCCCTTTGAATTCGCTAGAGAAATACAATCTTATTGTGAAAGCTAATCCCACCAAAAATAAGGTTGTGGTGTGATGCCAGATTCCTTTTTCGGTGACTAATCTCTAAAACCTACTTGCTGTGGCAAGTTGTAACATCTTTCTGGAGTGATGAGTGTACCCCATGTCACAAGTCAAACCAAGAGCGATCGCTCCCTCCTTTCACTTACCTGTATGAAGAGTTGCGAGGGGTTGGTGAGAGTGTATTCGCTGTCCTGAACAAGAGTGCCAATCTCTCCAACTGTCCTACCAAGGCTCAAGCCATCACCACTCTAAACCCAGGTTTTTAATCACAACTGGGTAGACTTTCAAGGAAACTGGTCACAATAAGCCCCATTGCAACACAGATTTCGGCAAAACTCAGGTTAATCGAAGCACTGTTGCGAAAGGACTTATGAACGACACGAGTGAAATTGTTAAAACCGAAAGCTCTCGCTCACTATTGGTGGCAGTGATTCAATGTCTTCCTGCCGCACTCGTCATCCTTCGCTTTTTCATGGGACCGTTACTACTACTCAATGCGATCGATGGCAAGACAGATGCCTGGTTCATTGTTGGGTTTGTGACCGCGTTTCTCTCAGATATCTTTGATGGTGTCATTGCACGCCGTCTGGGTGTTAGTACAGCTTCGCTGAGAAGGGCTGATAGTTGGGCTGATGTCTGCCTGTATATTTGCGTTGGAATCAGTGCCTTTTTGGTGCATTCTGATGTGATTATTGCCTTCTCTAATCCTTTGAGTGCGGTAGTCGGCATTCAATTGATTTGGTGGGTTGTCAATTTAGCCAAATACGGTCAACCCGCCAGTTATCATACTTATTCAGCCAAAGCCTGGGGAGTCAGTCTGTTTGTTGCCACGATCGCTCTGTTCGGTTTTGGTTATGGAGGATTGACGCTGAGTTTTGCGATCGCCGTGGGCATTATTCACACAGCCGAAGAAATTGCCATGACGTTAATCCTTCCTCAGTGGACTCATGATGTATTGAGTATTGTACATGCACTCAGGTTGCGCCAATCTTACTAAAGAGAAGGGGGTGCTGTGAAAGCATCCGCTACGAAGAGCGCAGCTTGTACTATAGTATCCTTGGTAAAAACATCCAGCCCATGATACTAGAGGTTGCAATCCTTGATGTTAAGCCCAGTATGGTTAATGAGTTTGAAACGGCTTTTAAAACAGCTTCAACCATCATTGCCTCCATGCCAGGGTATATTTCTCATGAACTCCAACGTTGCTTAGAAACCACAAACCGCTATATTCTACTTGTGCGCTGGCATTCGTTAGAAGATCACACCATTGGGTTTCGACAATCGCCAGAGTACCAAGAGTGGCGTTCCTTGTTGCATCACTTTTATGACCCATTCCCAACAGTGGAACACTATGAGGTCGTTGCTTTTCGCTAACCATCTACCCGACGAATTGGAATTTGGATTTCACTGCGCTTGGCAGGTTCGGGGACATAGGGAGCATCGTAGAAGAAGCGGCGAGGTGAACCGACGACAGTCCACTCCGGGTGCTGCGCTAACCACTCCCGTAAGCGCTCTATGTTCTTTTGGTAGCTCGAATAATCGTAACTGCCTTTTAGCCCAAGGCTGACGACTGTCATGGGTGCAATGTCTTCTACCTGAATGTTTTGTGCAATCTCAGAAGGGTAGATGTCAGTGCTGCGGTAGAGGAATGAAACAAGCGCTTCACCCCGTTCATCGGGTGCGCCTATCTCACTGGCTTCCAGGGTGCTAACTGGATAACGGGTTTCCACCGGAGCCGTCATGGAGATATTGTTAGAGCTGATGTGGCGATAGAGAGGGTCAAACGCTCTATTGGCTGCCATTGAGAGTTCTCCTGAGTAGCGAACTGTGGCAGAACGGTATGCCGGATATTGTTTGACTTCAATTTGCCCTTCTGGTGTTGGAGGGGGAAATCCTTCTGGTAAGGGAGCAGCAGTAGCACTGTAGGCGAAGAAAGCGATCGCCACCACTGCCAGGATTCCTACGGGTAATAGTATGTTCTCTAGCTTCACTGGGAACCTCAGAAATTCATCCTATTCTAAGTCTGGCAGTTTTTCACCGGGACAGGCGCACCTTCCTTGCACAGCGCAATCATGCGATCGCAATTCTCTCTCGACACAGCACTTCTTCGCTCACTCAAATTTTGGTGGATGTTCCCCTACCTTCACCCACATCCGACGCACCCGAATCAACTGGGGACGATTCATCTTCAATGCAGCAATTGTTGCTCGACCAATAGGTGTCAACCCTACTAACTCTGTCCCATCCTCACTCCACGTAAAATGCTCCTCCCACACTTGATGATAGGGATGAAACAAAGGAACCGTCTGCTGGGTAGTGGGGTCTAATGCTGTTTGGAGAGTGGCTTTGTAGCGATTACAGGTAGGACAGGAGAGGCAGAGATTCTGGAAAATTGTCTCTCCACCAGCCGAGCGGGGGACAATGTGTTCAAATTCAAAAATTGCAACCGTCAGAGCTTCAGCCGTGCGGCAGTAGGCGCAGCAATTCCTAAAATGGGAGCGAACTTGTCACTGCAACTCAACAGGAATATAAGCGCTCACGCTACCGTTGCCAATGTTTCTAGGCAGTGTAGAGTGTATCTGGCTCTGGTTTTGAGAATTGTTAGTTGATCGACTTGTGCTAAGAGACGGTCTAGATTTGCAACTTCATCGGCAGAGAGTTGAGATTCTGCATTCTGAACTAGCAAATCGTTCAATTGATTTTGTGCTGCGGGAGCTAGCATACTATCGGCTAATGCTTGCAGCTCATCTTGGCTTAAGCCAATTAAGCACTCGTCATCTAGAGCTAATGGGTTCGCTAGTCGATTGTAGGCTTCCAAATCTAACAAGACGCCAACTCGCTCCCCCTGCTCGTTGGTAATGTAACGCACTTGCTCAGACATGGGTTTTCTCTAGAAGGTCTTCGGATTTATCGTAGCTTATGGGAGTGAGAGCGATCGCTTTTGGTACTGCTTCAGCTTTGCGGGAGTGGGCTTGGAGGAGGATGGTGCGATCGCTACCACTGCCAGGATTCCTAGGGGTAAAAGTATGTTCTCTAGCTTCACAGGGAACCTCAGAAACTCATCCTATTCTAAGTCTGGCAGTTTTTCACGGGGGCAGGCGTACCTTCCTTGAGAAGAAACCCTTTATAGGTGAGGATTTATTGGGAAGAGGATGGAGCGATCACACCTCTGAGGCAAAGCACGATCACTCTCAAATAAACTTCTATTGAGGGACTTGCCAAATCTTGATGGTTTTATCCTTCCTTACTTCCAGTAGCCAAGGTCTGTCCGTCTGGGCTAAAAGCAACGGAAAAAACTGCATCTGAATGCCCTATGAGTGTGCGAAGTTCCTGCCCAGTGTGAACATCCCAAAGCTTGATAGTTGTATCCCATAAACCACTACCTTTACATGGGTTGTTCAGGCAGCGAAAGGGGTTCTTCAGGCAGTGGGATAAACTCCGTTTCGTGTGGAACCCGCTCAAACCGTCCGTTCTTCCAGTCCGCCTTCGCTTGCTCAATGCGCTCAAGGCGGCTAGAGACAAAATTCCACCACTTGTGCCGCTCACCGACAGGTTCACCACCTACCACAATGCAACGAGCGTCGGCTTTCGCACTAATGCTCACAGTCCGATTGGGGTTCAGTACGAGCATTCGTTGTGGCTCCAGCGGTTCGCCATTTAGGCTCAGACCGTCTGTAACACTGTAGACGGCTTGTTCACTATAGTCCGGAGGCAGCGTGAACTGAGTTCCAGTTGGCAGTTGTACATCGAGGTAAATCATCGGCGAGAACGTTTGGACGGGGGAGGTGCGACCATACGCCTGCCCTGCAATCAGTGTGATTTCGACACCCCCATCTTGCCAAGTGGGGATATCAGTAGCTGAGTAGTGACGAAACCAAGGTTCGGTCTCCTCATGTTCCTCTGGAAGTGCGAGCCACGTCTGAATGCCATGTAGCCGTCTTTCGCGACTCCTCTCGGCATTGGGCGATCGCTCCGAATGGACAATGCCACGACCTGCCGTCATCCAGTTAACTGCTCCAGGATGAATTTCTTGAACAACATTGAGACTATCGCTATGGAGCAGCACCCCTTCAAATAAGTAAGTCACCGTCGCTAAATTGATATGCGGATGCGGTCGCACATCCATCCCTTGACCCGCTGCCAAGGTAGCAGGGCCGAGATGGTCGAAAAAGATGAACGGTCCGACCATCTGCCGAGTGGGGTGAGGCAAGACGCGCCTTGCCTCAAATCCACCCAAATCTTTAACTTCGGGTTCAAGAACATCACCGATGCTGTTGGGCATAGCAAAAATTACTCCGTAATTCTTACCGAAGGCAGAGTAGTTTCCCCATCTTAGAGCTATATCAGGTTCTTCCTTCTTACTAGAGATAGAGATTGCCGATCATAATGCCAGCGAGCGCGTGATGGGTTTGCGTTTGCGTTTGCGTAGCAAAGCGATAGCGAGGCACGAGCGTCAGCGCTGCTGCTCTCTTTGGAGCGGCTTTCTTAAGAGCTAACGCATCACGCGAGATTGCCGAAACTGATGACAACATCCAGGAAAATTTTCCTGGATGTCCCGACTTTTAAGGAAAAAACTCTATGTGAGCTGCCCCAAACATTCGCGTAACGCTTGTTACAGCTTTTTCATGTAGACGTATGTTTAAATCTTCACCATCCACAACTCATCGGCAGCACTGCCTCCTTTGCATACAACCCCTTCATCTACACCATACTTTCCTTCACGAACATCACTATGCAGAGCTTTGACTCTGGGATTGGGATCGAGACAACCAATGAGTTTGGAGCGTCTTCAAGTCTAGAGCAAAGTCACTGATATTGTATCCTTTAACTGAATGCGATCGCCCGATCTTGTAGGTCGGGTTAAAGGATGAAACCCGACACTCATCACTGCTTCTCCACCTCAATCCTGGTGCGACCGCCCAATCGAGTCATGTTTGGTTTCACGTTATCTACTGATTCACAAGCAAGGACTTGACAGTACTCAACCCAACAAATCAGCGAGGAGCGATCTCACTCGTTCCAATATTCCGCCCTAGTATGCTCCAATATGGCTCTGCTTCCAGCAATAAAGCCGCATTGGAGCAGTAGGTTGCGACATTAGGATAAGGCTGGATAAGTCCGATATAGGGGGTGGTATCCAGCAAAAGTAACGGATAACACCTAAAATTTCCGGATTAACTATCAAAAGTGATGGATAACACTTAATATCCCGAACTTAACCTACAAAATTTCTGTTTAATTCCTTAAAACTAGGGTATTATCCAGCAGATCTGACGGATAATCCTGGAAGGTAAAGGTGTTATCCAGCACATCTGACGTTGAATACGTAGTTAGCCAGCATTGGTGGGTCAGTTAGATTATCAGAGCTTTCCTATACTGCCTAGTCAAGTGAGCTCATGTATTTTAGTAACTAAAGTAATTCTGAAAAGCCAAGGATAAGACAGATGCCATTTCAGAACAATTACGTAAATCTGGTTGCAGAAAAACCTCAAGCCCATACTCGCTTAATCCGAGACTATGACGGCGACAATAAAGATTTTGACTTCATTATCATTGGTTCTGGGATAGGCGGCGGCATCCTGGCGGACGACTTGGCGGATCGGCTGGGGCAAAGTCATCGCATTTTGGTCTTGGACGCTGGTTCCTTCATTTATCCGACCCATGTCTATAACATCAGTCGCATACCCAACGGTTCGGTGGCCACGCACTTTGAAGTAGGCAACTTTAATCAGTTACCTAGCGATTCTCATTACATTGGTGCTAAGCCCCAATTATGTTTTGGTGGGCGTTCTATTTTTTGGTCTGGACTGATTCCGGAACCTCAGAGTTGGGAGATGGAGTTCTTTCCAGAAAACGTGCGTCAGGATTTGGTTTCAAAGTACTTCGACTTGGCCACTGACCGGATGAATACATCGTTCTCACTGGGCGATAAGGCGAAAGACCTAGTGAAGTATTTCAGAACAGCGATCTGAATGATGATTTTGAGATAAAGCAGACGCCTCGTGCCTTGCATCAACCATATCTTAATCCCGACGGCACACCTCAGGATAAATTCTTTGTAGAATCAACAGGTGTGTTTAACACGGCTGAACTGCTTATCAACCAGGTTGGCCTAACACCTGGTGCTGATCAAAACAGTAAAGGACTCTTCATCAAGCTCAACAGCTTTGTAGAATCCATCCAAAGCGTGCCGTTTGACTGGTATGAAGTCAAAACTACTAACACTATTACAGGAGAGCAGGTCAGCTACTACTCCCCTAAAGTTGTCATTGCTGCAGGTTCTACAGAAAGTCCCAAGCTGATCAATCGCTCCGCTGTCTATCAAAGCCTGCCTGATCATATTCAGCAACTGGTAGGTTTTGGCTTAACAGACCATCCTGTTACCGGGGAGTCTCAGGCTTATGTCTCGTCTGTGGGAAGAAACAGTTCACGGATTGACCTCAGTCGCAGTGATCATGCAAAGCTCATCTTCTACTCACGTGGCAATCGTGATGTTAATGGTCATGTCATCTATCCTTTCAATATCGAAATGAATGTCAATCACGAATACTGGCACTTGAGAAACAACGATCTGTCTGCCGAACCAATCGTTGATGATACCAGTAAAAACCGTGTAGATATCAAGTTCAGCTTTGGGAATTGCCTTGATGATGAGAATGGAATTTTCTCCCACGCCAACGATAACTACACTCCTGACATCAGCTTCAAACGCTTTTCAAATCTGAATGATTTACTGCAGTCTCGCTTCCCGGCTCTCGCAGGCTGGAGTAAAGGACAACAAGAGTTTTTCGATTTACTCAACCAAACAAGAAACCGTGTTTTCGCAGAATTCAACGATGTGGACTTTGTTACCGGTGAGTATGGCGAGGGTACTGGCAAGCAATGGCCTTTTGGTTGGGGTACTGTTCATCACTCCTGTGGCACCTTGCGGATGGCGTGGAAAGCTAACCGCAACGCTAGCTTCAATAATGAGTCGGTTGTAGATGAAGACCTCAAAGTTCGAGGCACCACTGGACTATATATTTGTGATATGTCTGTCATGCCCATCAGCACGGCAGCCAATCCCGTTCTTGCCCTTGCAGGGCTGGCTTTGAGACTTTCAAATCATTTAGGCTAATGAAATTAACAATGCTTAACACAATAGACAAACACTTTTGTAAAGTGCGATATTGCATTAAAGGCTTTGTGATTACATTGTGAAATGAGGGGTATCATCCGCTCGTTTTCTCCACTGGCTTCGAGCCATTGTGCGATCGCCTCTCAGCACCAATATTCATAGCTCCTGATTTTTGAGTCAATAGGTTTGGAAGTGGGGTTAGGTGCGATCGCGGCTGTAAATACCCCTCAACCGAGCGAGTGCGCGATCGCGACTAAGCCGAACACAACTGTTTGTAAGCTTTAAAATAGCCTTGCATGAGAGCCGAAGGAACATTTGAGTTGGCAAGACGCTGCTTTACAAAAACTCAAAAACTCTTGATTTTGCGGAGAGCGAATTACAAATGTCAGTACTGTGGCACAACTTTGAGCGAGGAGAATTTTGAAGCCGACCACAAACTCCCCTTTGCTCAAGGAGGAGCCACCGAAGTGTGGAATGCGCTAGCCTTATGTACAGATTGCAACAGACGCAAATCCGACAAACTTGAAGGAGAGTAGAGAACAATCCGGCGCCTGAAAGAGTCTCCACTGCCCAAGAGAAATTGAAACGAACGTCTATCCCCACTCCCTGATGCAAGTGATGAGGTCAGATGACAATTACTTCCTAAAGTATCACTCGCTTGTCCTGCACCGGATACTTCAAGGACAGACAGAACTTTATCCCCATCAGCAACAAGCACTACTCGCCATCTACCAGAAAGCTTGTCGAGGAGAGATGGATGGGCATCACCGAGAGGCGGCGTTAATTCTCGCTGGCGTGGGTACAGGAAAAACCCTGATGCAAGCGATTACTCCCTTTATCCTTGCCCCCTGGATGCTGGGAAAAACAGCGTTGTTCTTGTCAGATAATTGCACACTCCGCAGCCGATTCTTAAGGGACTTCCCAACCGACCATAAACATCGTCCACTCTACGACCAATGGCCGCTTTATCAGCTCAAGATTCTGCCCCCAGGAGTGCCACCCCCCAAGATTGTTGAGTTAGATGCCAGCGATTTCAACAGCTATGCCTATTGTCTAGACACAGCCGATATGCTGGTTGGCAATCGACAGTTTTTGGTGAATTTAGTAAGCCGAGGAGATATAGAACCCAATTCAGTGGGTGTCCTCATCACCGATGAAGCGCATTTCTCGGCGGCAAATAGTTATCGAACGATTTGCAATTACTTCGACCTTGCGTTACTAACCTATTTTACCGGGTCAAAGTTCCGCTCCGATGCTCAACCACTGCCTCACGTTCGGTATACCCAAGTAGAAGAGTCGGATGCCTTGGGACGCAGCGTGCTGAAATATGCACCCGTTGCTGATTATGAGTTTACCCTTCAGGAAGCCTGGTCGCTTGAGCCACCTCCGATTAAAAAGCTCATGTACAAAGAAGCCACCTCTACGGCGTTCTTAGTTGAGGAGGATGGCTCAGAAACTGAATATAGCTTTGAGGAATTTCTCAACAAAGCCGAGACAGATAAGCAGTGGTTCCGTCAGATTCTGTTTGCCGATTCCTTCTCAATACCCGTCTTAGAGATGGCAGTGGATATCTTATTGAGAAAGCGCGAACGCACAGGACAACCCCAGGCGATGCTCGTCCGGGCGCTCAACATTCCTCATACCCATCGAGTCGCCAAGTTATTAGAAGAGAATTTCCCCGTCTTGGAGGGAAGAGTCGGTGTTATCCATTCTGAGCATGACTCTTACGACCTAGCCGGTCGTCCCAGCTCAATTTTGTCGCGCTTTTACAACGGTGACTACTGGGTAATTGTGCATTGCGGATTAGTCGGTGTCGGGTTCGACCATAAGTGGATTTCCGTCTCCTGTTGCTTGTGTATTCTCAAAAGTATGTCTCCGGCCGAACAAGAATGGGGAAGAGCCTTGCGGCGAGTGCCAGGGGAAGCACCGGGTAACTTCCCTCAATTAACTCATCCCAATTGGGGCGTTGTCGTCACTCATGCGGCGTTAGGACTCAGGGAGTTATTTGGGAAGTTTCAGCAGGGTGTGACATCGGATGTAATTCGAGAAGACGTTGTGCGGGAACGGGTACGTCCGTTGCTGACAACAGAGTACGAAGCTGGGGAAACGATTCTCAATTTAAGTGATACTTCAACGGTGAAACCCGGAGATGTCTTGCAACTGCGAGTGCCAGTGGTGGCGAAGGAGGAAGTTTTGCCCAAGTTTTCGTTAGTGGAAGAACTGCGTTCGACGGGGAACTTGTCTGATGGGAATGGGTTGAGTCCACGGGTGTCGGAGTCGGGTGGTTCTTACGGTGTGGATGAAGACATGACCTCCAAAAACTTCGGGGGAACACAACGGGAGGAGCAAGACTCGCCTCCGCTTGCCGGAGATGTTACGCAGGAGAAGTCCACTCCCTTACCTTGGCAGCAAGAAGTCGATGCGATTAGTGAAAAGTTGAGCCAAATTAGAAGCGTCAGAACCTACTCTATTCAAGTGGAAGCAGTTCTTGATGACCGAAGTGTGCAGATTACACCCGCGTGGAATGATTTTCCCAAGGGTGTAGGGGTGGATGTCAGTAAATCTAGGGAAGTTAGGGAGTTAAGTCCTGCGAATTTTCTCTCCCACATTGGGTTGGACTGGCAGATTTTGGTGGGTGAGTCACTGATTTCTTACCGAGACTATTCTCGGCGAGTGGTACTGCAAAAACGTGGCTTCGATTTGGACGACGAGGGTGAGATTGTTGTTGGGGGTGTCCGGCTGAAGGATACGATGCCTGCTCAAGCTTATGAGTTGTTTCTCAAGGGGTTAGAGGCGGAGTTGGCAACGGAAGTGGTGGAGGTGCCGCACCCGGAGGCAGTTGCGCGTCCTGACAAAGCGAAGCTGGAAACTCAAGCTCGTTATGGAGCGCAGGTGCGGAGTCTAATTAATAATTTGTTTAATGCCAAGCATCTAATTCCAGATGGAACCAATGGTTGCTCGTTGGTTGAACGTCCAACCCAGTTGCTAATTGATGCGATCGCACGAGTCGAAGCCAAGGGTCACGAACCGGATTTCCGCAGCAATTCCGCGTTGGTTCATGCGGCCGTTTTTGGGTTTATTAAGGAGAAAACTGGGAGAAGTTGGTCAGAGCATAATACGGAGCAGCAGTATCTTGAAGCCATCAGGCTGGCACGTCAGTTTATGCTGCGACTTGCAGAACAGTTGCAATGGCGGCGCTAGATCTGACCTTCCGTTAATATTAACGGAAGGTCGGAATTTTGAGAGTTGGATGCGATCGCCTAAAGTGACACAAGAGAAATAGTATTTTCTACTGCCATCAATTAATTTGCTGCACTAACTGTTGTAAGGCACCGTCAATATTCGCGCTTACGGGTAACTTCAAACGAAATACATCCTCCAGTGCAGTACGTAACTCTGTCACAGTAATCAGTACACTCTGTTCTGTTCGACCGCCCAAGTGATGCGTTGTCAACTGGTTATTTCGCAAGGCGTATCGACAATCTGTATCAGGTCTAGCCACAATCAGTGTAGTGACAAACAGTGAGCTGGGATGGGTGGAAACATACCAATTGCTCACCTCGTAATCGGGTAACTGTTGTTCTTGAAGCTCAAAGCGGTAAAGGGATTTCCACTCCTGACCGAGATATGCCTGCATGATGTAGGTGTGGTCAGTCGTGAGCAATCGAAATGGTTCATGGGGTGTACTCTGCTCGATGTCCGGTGTAAGAGACAGCGGTGCCGTTAGTGTTAATCCTCCGAACCCAACATCTGCAATGTATTTCTGTGCGTCAATATCCACCTGAAGCAACATATGAGTGCGAGGAGTGATTGTCCCTTCAGGAAGGTTCCACAACACACGCGCTGCCAGATTCGTGACCTGAAAGCCAAGGGCGATCAAGACTGACCGGAACAAGCGATTCTGCTCAAAACAATAGCCACCACGCCTCTGGTAGATCAACTTTTGCTGTAGGGATGTGACATCAAGGAGAACAGGTTGTTTGAGAAATGAATTGAGGTTCTCAAATGCTATGGCTTCTGCGTGGTGCTGGTGAATTGCCTGTAAAGTCTCAAGGGTTGGGGAGCGCTTGCCACTGTAGCCAATGCGTTGAAAATAGGCATCAAGGTCTATCACATCTGATGTTTGTTTTTGCATAACGACATATCAAATCGGTCGGTTGTGAGTTCCTTCACCGGGAGTAATAAACAACAAGGTCAGCTTTGTCTTGCCATCATGCTCTGCAAAGGTCACTGTTACGAGTGTTTCGTGTTTTGGTTTGCCGTCCTCGTCCTCCCAGGCATGGGTGAAGACGAGGCGTTCCAGCCCGACAATCTCGCGATAAACGCCCTGTAACCAATAGTCTTTGCCTTCGGGCGATCGCAAACAGGTGCGGTAGGCACCACCCGGTCGGAAGTCCGCCGAGCTAAACAGGATTGTGAAGTCGCGTGGACCACACCAACGCATCAGGTGTTCGCGCTCTGTCCAGACTTAAAACACAATACTACGTGTGCATCAAAGATGCGGGTGATGGTGAGTAAGCGTTCGGACGTTGCCGCTGCCTCACTGTTTTGGGTGACCATATTTCATCTCCATTTCAAGAGTGCAACTCGTGCAGATATCCATGCAAGTAATTGAATTACTGTTAAGAGTAGCGGCGATACATTTTAGCAAACAGGCTAATGTCCCGCACTCGGTTAGTTCATTTTGATGCCATGGATTCGAGGAGTTCTTCGAGGCGGTTCAGCGTCTGGCGCATCCCCATCTCCATACCTGAGTGAAGATGTCCATCCCGCTGCTCAACCGACGGGTACTGGATATGGATGTGCAGTGTTGTTTTCCCGTCTTGTTCGGTTAGGGTTAGCGTATTCAGGTGGTCGCTGTCAGGAATCGGTTCGTAACGTTCGGTGGAAACCAATCGTTCCGGTGGCACAATCTCGCGGTACTCTCCTGAGAACCCGTGGTCAGTGCCGTTGCTGGAGTCATGCAAGACATAGCGCCAAGTGCCGCCCACGCGCAGGTCGATTCCGCAAACGGTCACGGTCATGCTTGTGCAACCGCCAAACCAGCGCTTTACATATTCGGGCTTAGTCCATGCCTCGAAGACAAGCCTGCGTGGGGCATTGAAGACCCGTGTCACGACAATTTCTTGATCGGACGGCAACGTCAACGTTAGACGATTCCTCTGATCGGCGACCATCTTCGCCAAGAACTCATCAAGACAGTCGAAGCTGGAATTCCATCCTCCAATAACGCCCATCTCCTCGTGTTTGCGGCGATCTTCGGCAGTGGAGTGCATAATTCGTAGGGTGAGGCGAGTCTTATTGTCTAAGTCCTCAAAGATGGCTGTCGTTACGATAGTGCCGCTGGGTAGGTCTACCTTCACCACCTGTTCAAAGCCTTCATCAAATTGATCGGTGGCGACGATCCGTTCGGGCGGTACGACTTCCTTGAAAACACCGTTCCCCGGATACTCGGTGCCATCGGGACTACACATCACATAGCGCCAAGTGCCGCCGGGTCTGAAATCCATCTGTTCGACACGGGTTGTGAAGCCTTTCGGACCCCACCACTGCTCAATATGTTTTGGCTCTGTCCACGCCTTGAACACTAGTTCGCGTGGTGCATTGAAGACGCGAGTGATGACAATTTCGCGATCACATTGAGCCTCAGTGGAATCATTCTTGTTGCCCATTTTCTTTCTCCTGGGTTTGTAACTCGTGCAGGTAATCATCCAGCCGATCAAAGCTTGACTCCCAGAATTGGCGATATTGTTCGAGCCAGTCCTCTACGTCTTTGAGTGCCTCGGCGTTGAGCTGGCACGGTCGCCACTGAGCCTCTCGCCCCCGCGTGATTAGTCCGGCACGCTCCAGCACTTTGAGATGCTTGGAAATGGCAGGAAGGCTCATCTCAAAGGGTTCGGCTAACTCCGTAACCGATGCCTCACCCTTGGCGAGGTGAGCTAGAATCGCCCGTCTCGTGGGATCGGCAAGAGCAGCAAAGGTGGCACTCAAGCGATCGCTAGACATCTGTATTTAACCGCGCAGTTAATTAACTACTAAGTTAAATGTACTAACCAAGAATGTCAAGCCCTTATTTCATAAATTGCTTGGACTAGTACACTGTAGTGGGGTAGGCTCTGACAGTTGCTGTCATGTTCAGATAGAAGCAGGACAGCATTTGCAGGATGCCCAACGGAGTGGTGCGTTTACTTATCAGCAACGCACTTTACAAGCTCAGTGATCGCACTAATCCGGAGGATAAAAAAGCCACAACATATATAGTTGCCTCGACCAAACAGCAGCACTTCCTGACCTAATTCGGTTTAACTAGAGTTTCTTGAAGTATCTGGCGATCAGTAACAACCTGAAGCCCAGCCTTTCATAGGTGCGACGTGCTGGGGTATGACCGGGATCGCCTCCGGTTTCGACCATAGCAACAGACATCCCAGCATTTTTCATCCAAGCAAGAGCGAATTCTATCAGAGCGCTGCCAATGCCGTGACCTTGAAAGTCTGGATCGACAGCGACCATGTAGATTTCACCCATGCTGGACTCGGAGTCTAGTTTCACGGCTACAAAGCCCACGGTTGAACCAGTGGCGATTGCAACCCATACATTTGTGTCTTCAGCAGCACAGACATCTTCGACAGCTTTTTGCTGGCTCACACGCCAATTATCGGGATAGAATGCTCGGTACACGTCAGCGTCCAGCACGTTCTGAATCGATTCAAAGACCGGAGTCCAGGCTCGAAGCGAAAGACGAATGACTGCATCAAGTTGCTGAGCGTCGTAAGGTTCAATTTGCACTTCCATATAAAACTCCAGTTAACGCCGAAGGTTCCCAAGCAATGAAGCCAGCTAACGTTCCTGTTGAGCGGCTGCAAGTAACCTTTGCAACTCCACCAAGATCTCTGGCTAGTCCACTCCAACTGGGTTGTTAGTCCCGCCCGTCACCCATTGCCCAGACCATTGTCTAGTCTGCGTTCAACACTCTGCGGAACACGACCTTATCATCACCCGCCGCGTAGAAGTCGCGAATGCGTGCCTCCTCCTCGTAACCGCACTTCGCGTAGAACGCCCGCGTGCGCTCGAAGTCCGGTAGCCCTGACGTTTCCACCAGCAGCATACGCCCACCGCACGCCGTCAACGTTTTTTCAACGTAGCGTAGCAGTGTTGCACCGCGTCCTTGTCCCTGGCGGTCAGGTTGGATGGCGATCAATTGCAGATTCCACGTCCGATTGGTCATCCGTTCCGGCTCACAGTAGGCGACCCCAACCGGCCCATTGTCGTCGTCGGTGAGCCAGAAACGATCGCTGTTGCTATCACAACTGAAGTAATTGGACAGCATTTCACTCAACTCTTCAAGCTCGTTCGGCTGGAAGCCGATCTCGTCAGCTATGGCGATTAGCGCGGTGGTGTCATCGGGTGTGCTCGGTCGAATCATAGTGAACTCCAGTGTATTGAGATCAGTAGGTTGTCATGCATTGCATTGACAGGCTTAAAGGTTAACCACCGTGGAGCTTCAATCAAGGGTTTAGGCTCTTCCCAAATAAAAAACACTTTTAGATAGAGCTGCTGAATCATAGGCAATAGCAACAATCTGTGAACCACATCAATCGTAATACAATATACTACAAAATGCAGTTGGCTTGGCTCTGAATGCTCACAGATAACTTTTAGGCTGCTGCCCTCACTGACCAACTAGCGGCATAACTTGTTTTTAGACCGATGGTTTTTGCATGATCTTCTGCTTGAGACTAGGAAACACGATTTTACAAAACAAGGGAAAACGCGATCGCTCCTCGTAAAAACCGAGTGGCAATCGCATTGCAACCGCCTCGACAGTATATGTGTGTTGTTACAAATTTTGAGTTTTAAAGTTTCAACCCGTAAAAAAGACAATCTCTTCTGGTACGCCTACAATGAGCTACAGACGTATTTGCAAGTCTTTTCTTTACCCTTCGCTTCTATGACTTTCCCTCCCTGGTAATCTTCTAGAACCCGTTCCAACTGCCGATTCGCCTTACAACTAAGGCGGAGAGTTTGTTCGTGGATTCCCCCTCCTTTCTCGCCAACGCCCTTGAAGATGTTGCGCTGGTGTTCAAAGTTTGAGGATGGGAGAATTTCACGATGTCATTGGATGGTAAAAACAAAACGACCAGGACTGTCATTCTATTGACGGTTATCTTCCTGGTGATTGAATTATTAGACGAGCTGGTGGATGGAGTGGGGGGTGCAGCCTATCCGTTGATTCGGAATGATTTGCATCTTTCCTATGTGCAGGTGGGACTGTTGCTGACGATACCTAATACAATCAGCAGCTTGATAGAACCCATTCTGGGGATTTTAGGAGATCTGGGTCAGCGACGGCAATTGATTTTGGCGGGAGGTATTGCTTTTGCTTTCGCATTACTACTCATTTCTCTGACTCATCACTTTTTCGGGTTATTAGCCGCGTTTGTACTGTTTTATCCCGCCTCTGGCTCCTTTGTCAGCCTTTCCCAGGCGACGTTGATGGACATCGAACCAACGCGCCACGAGCAAAACATGGCACGTTGGACATTGGCGGGTTCAGTTGGCAATGTGATGGGACCTTTGGCTTTAGCAGGTGCCATAGCATTAAATCAAAGTTGGCGAAGTGTCTTTTTAATCTTGGCAGTACTAACGGTATTACTGGTAGGAATCTTGTGGAAGTATCCAATCGCAACTTTAACCGCCTCATCTCAAGTTGAACAGCCAATACAGAGTTTCAACGATGGTATCTGTCAAGCTATCAACGCCTTAAAACGACGCAACATACTACGTTGGTTAACGTTATTGCAATTTTCGGATTTAATGTTGGATGTTCTGCGCGGTTTTTTAGCACTGTATTTTGTTGATGTCGTCGGTGCAAGCAACACGCAGGCGAGTTTTGCTATCACGGTATGGTTGGGGTTTGGCTTACTCGGAGATTTTCTTCTCATTCCTTTACTTGAACGAGTGCAAGGACTCGCTTATTTGAGGGTTAGCGCCATCATTGTTTTGTGTCTTTACCCGGCTTTTTTGGTTGTGCCCAGTCTCAATGTCAAGTTAATCATTCTCGGCTTTCTGGGGTTCCTGAATGCGGGCTGGTACTCAATTCTTCAGGGGCGATTGTACACAGCGATGCCAGGGCAGAGTGGAACTGTCATGACACTCAACAACCTGGTGGGTTTCGTGGGTGGTTTAGCCCCGTTTGTACTGGGTTGGGTTGCTCAACAGTATGGCTTGCAACCTACGATGTGGATGTTACTTGCAGCACCCATTGCCTTACTCATTGGGCTTCTTAAGGTTTAAGTTTGAATGGCAAGTTTGACTCTATCCAAAATACTTTGGCGTTGGTGGAGAGATGCGTATCATCGCCCGAAACAACAGAAGAATCGCTGATACTAAGTCATGAGACGTACCGTAACGCTACAGTACAAGAATTATTTCAACTATCAATCCTTTGGTTATGCCCAATCAAATACGACTTGCCATCATGACGGGTGCAGGAGGCGTTGGAAAGACGACTCTGGCAGCTAACCTCGGTTATGAAGTGGCTCGACTAGGACATAGAGTCGTAATTTTCGACCTTGATCCGCAAGGCTCTCTCAATGTAGCTTGTCGGTTGAGTAAGACTCCTGCACCCAAAGCCACTACGGCTTGGATTTATTCTGGCTTCTTTGACGGCACTTATACCTTAATTCCCGTGTGGGAGCAACACGTCAGTAAGCTGGAAGTCTTTCAAGGCGGAAGTGCTCTGTTCAAGATTATGCCCAATCTAACTCAGGCAGGTGGAAGTTATCTCCTGCAAGAAGCTCTTTCGGAATATCCGTTAACTCATGATTTGATCATTTTTGATTGTCCAGCGACACTAGAGCAAATTCCCAAGTCGGCTTTAATTGCAGCTACACATCTGCTAGTCCCTCTAATGCCGGATGCCAAGGCAGTTGATGGGACACGGGTACTATTAGATTGGTATGCTGCTAATGTTCAAGAGCTTCAACTGTCATCACCACCAGCTTTTCTGGGGTTTGTGATCAACAACGTAGAAGATGGAGCGGAACATCAGCGCCTCTCGAAAGAACTTCCTCCAAGATACGAGGCACGGGGGTATCGTGTATTTCCGGCTATTAGGCATTACACTGCCTTTACAAATGCCTGGTCAGAAGCTGTTCCATTAAGAGTACACCGTACAACCCATCCAGCCTTAGAGCCAATAGGAGCGATCGCTTTAGCGATTCAGCAAGAAATTACCGGAGGAAAACGTGGCAAAGCGAAATCGGCTCGACGTTGATCGCTTTTTTTCTGAAGTTGATCAAACTCAAGAAGTTTACAGTTTACGGGAGCAGCTCAAGAGACTTGAAGAGCAGCTTAGTCAACAGGTTAGTCATGAACAGCACCTGATTACTGAAATTGAGCAGTTGCGCTTGCAATCTCAAGAGCAAGCTCGTCCGCAGTTACAAAACCAAATTCGCGAACTACGGGAACACCTGAAACAAAGTCAGAGTATCAATCAATATCCAATTGACAAAATTCAGCCAAACCCCGACCAGCCACGTAAAACGTTTACTGAAGAAGTCGATTCGATGGCGCTCTCTCTACAACAGGAAGGACAACTCGACCCCGTTATCCTGTTTGAAGACGGTATGTTGTTTGATGGAGAGTGCCGCTGGCGGGCGGCTAAAAGTCTAGGATGGGATACAATAGAGGCGGTTTTCACCGCAAAACCTGATCATTCCAAAGTGCTGCGTCGTAAAGCTTATCTCACAAGCTTACATCGACGTGGCTTAAATGCTCTCGATAAAGCAGAGACATTAGTGGCGATCGCCTGTGATGAAATCCCTGAGCTGCCTCCCGAAGAAGTCCCACGGATTATTAATCGGGTTTTGACCCGCTTGAAGCGAAAGAAGCAAAGCCTGGGAGAACGTTTGCATTTACAGCACCATGAGCAACAACACGTTGTTTTAGAGCAACTAGAGGTTGACCCGATTGAATCTCAGGTTTTTCTGATTTTTCTAGGCTTGCAGGAACATCCCGCCTCGCTAAATCGAAATATTTTTCCGGCTCTGAATCTCACTTCCGACTTGAAGGCAGCAGTCCGTGAGCAGTCACTCGGTTGTGCCCAAGCTCTGATTCTGAATCGACTTTCAGCATCAGAACTCAAGATTTCCGAGCGACAAGCCTTGAAGCTTCGTGAAAAAGGCATTAGAGAAGTTCTCAGGCAAAACCTTTCTACAACGCAAACTCAACAGTGGGTTATTCAACAAAAATCACAATATATACAGCACTCGACATCGGCAATCCGAGATAAACAGGTTGATCGCTTTCTATCCAGTATTCAAAAGCTTGATTTGACAAGTGTAGAGGCTTCGTCAGAACAACTACAAGAACTTCAGCAGACGCTTGAAGACAAACTGGTTGTGTTGCAAAAACTATTGAATAATAAACTAAAGTCCGATGACGGGAGCGATTTCCGCTCTCAGTAACGGAAGCGTCCGTAACTTTAGCTTTGCTGCCAGGAAACCGGGAGACTAGGCTTACCGCATGGGGGTCTTGAAGTGGGCGTTCTCTCAAGGTCTTTTGGGAATTATCCCCGTCCGACCTGCTGGTTGTTTCCGACAAGTCCTTCAGTGGTTTCAGAACTTGTTGCTTCCCTCAAAAACAATCGTGAGGTATTGTTACTCTGCAAGGAGCAAAGTCGAGAACGTGGATGAGGTTTATGTCAGGAAGTGCGATCGCACGTTTCTCAAAGCTGTGGCAAACGTGCATCCTTAAGAGAGCCAAACTGAATCCGACTCTTGGGCATCCTGATATCTAAGTGTCTGAAGGTGGTACGATAGCCGCGATCGCATATAGCAACCACCTTCTTACCGCCAGGAGCCATATCGGTTGAGTGATGATCTAACACCTCGGTTACGCTAGCTATAGCCGTTCGAGCAAAATGCCATGCCTCAAAGGTCGCCTTACCCAACCCCCACAAGAGCAGAAGCCGAGCCTAATCCCTTTTACCCGTGATCGAAGGTGCGATCGCAACTGACCTTCCGTTAATATTAACGGAAGGTCGGCAGCTAGGCGGCTGTTCTGTCCAAAGCCGCAGGGGGTGTTCCCCAGAAATCTCTAGTTTTACTAGCGCGTGGGTGGTGGCTCTTGGCTTTTGGTTCAGCGTAGGGATCAGTGAGCGCTGACGAGTTCTGTCAGATGGAATTAAGCAAAGGCTCAAGGGAACTGAAAGAGTTGTCTCCAACATCTATTAACGATAACGTTCCTTAACCAAAAGCCCGCAGCACTTTCTCCCTCGGTTTCGGTTATAGTTATCACCCCGTTAGGTAATCGCCACAAATCTCACATGAACGCTCTTTTCCCAAGCTACAAGATTCGAGCCGCTCGAATTGAGGATTTATTAATGCTGGCTGAGATAGAACAAGCCGCCGCCACATTGTTTTGTGACACGCCTTACGCTTTTCTGGTTGACGCGGAACCCCTCTCGTTGGGCTTCGTCACCCAACAGTTTCGAGAAGGTCGGGTGTGGGTTGCTGTAGACGAGCGTGAGACACCTGTCGGGTATGCAATCAGCCAGGATGTTGATGGAAATGCTTATCTACAACAAATTGACGTACATCCAGCTTATGGACGTAGAGGTATTGGACGCGAACTTGTCGAAATAGTTTGTGTTTGGGCAAAACACCAGAACTATCGCCGGATATTGTTATCGACCTTCCGTGACATTGAGTGGAACGCCCCTTTCTATGCAAAACTTGGGTTTCAGATTTTAGCAGAGGTTGAACTAACCTCTGGTTTTCAGCAGCTCAGGTATCAAGAAGCTGAGGCGGGATTGCCAATTGATAAACGTGTGATCATGTACCGTGAGTTACAGCAGTCCAACAATATGCCCTTAGAGGCTTGAATTCCGCCCCAACTAAAAATGTGATCGCTCTTGCCCTCTCTTGAGCCGCTGCCGAATAACTACTGAAAGGCGAATAAAATCATAGTTGTACTCCTTTACCTCACTTATCTGGCTGGGTATTTTATTTTGTGCCAATTTAGCACAAAAGGCATTGTGTCCCAATCGGTGATAAGTCAGCTTATCAATGAGTTGCAAGAATCGGGGGGTCATTCTCAATAGAAGGCGATTTTTCGCTACCTAAGTTCTAGAAATTTCCGGTATTAGCCCAATTGCCGCTATACCGTCATTAGAGCCATTTTCCTACCTCACCTTATGTGAGTTATCGGAAGTAAGTACCGTGAAATACGACACAATTGATAAGCCAGGGATATGACTGGCTAACTATTGGAAGGAGGGTGGGTACTCAACCACCTGATCGGAGCCGCGTAGGCGCTGAATGTGAACTTTTTTAAATCTTGGCAGCATTCTGTCTTTGAGCAACTGACTAGCTAATAGAGGTTCACAAGAGCAAGTTGAGTGAGTAGGCACCCAGCCAATTTATAAACAATAAAAGTTGGTTAATTATTTATCTTAACTACGACTTGCGCTCTCTCTTTATCTCGATGTGGCAGAGTGGATGCGATCGCCTGCATGGAAGTGAAGCAAAAGGCTAGGCTCAAAAATTTTCCACTTCCGGCATAATCTAGGTTTCTCTGACAGCTAGAGAATTAGGACAACAAACTCAGGGTAATAGAGATGATGAGGGCAAAAGCAGGAGTCAGGAGAAAACTACCGTGGGCTGTTGTTACACTCATCGGAGTCATGGGGTTACTAGCCCCCTTGCCAGCGCCAGTGGTAGGACAAGCTAATCCTCCCCAGTCAGCTCAACACTCAGCCGAACTGGAGGAAGCTAATCGGCTGCTGAATCAACAGGTAGTTCAGCTTTACAGTCAAGGTGAGTACGCTGCTGCCATACCTTTGGTAGAACGCGCCTTAGCAATCCGTGAGAAAGTGCTGGGCAAAGAGCATCCCCTTGTTGATACTAGTCTCAACATTCTGGCAAATCTGTATTGGGAAATGGGGAACTACAGCCAAGCCGAACCACTGTACCAACGCTCCTTGGCAATCCGCGAGAAGGTGCTGGGCAAAGAGCATCTCGCTGTTGCACAAAGTCTCAACAATCTGGCATTGCTGTACCAGTATATGGAAAACTACAGCCAAGCCGAACCCCTGTACCAACGCTCCTTGGCAATATGGGAGAAGGTGCAGGGCAAAGAGCATCCCGATGTTGCTCAAAGTCTCAACAATCTGGCAGAGATGTACCGGGCACAGGGAAACTACAGCCAAGCTGAACCCCTGTACCAACGCTCCTTAGCAATCCGCGAGAAGGTGCTGGGCAAAGAAGATCCTGATGTTGCCGCCAGTCTCAACAATCTGGCAGAGCTGTATCGGGCACAGGGAAACTACAGCCAAGCTGAACCCCTATACCAACGCTCCTTGGCAATCCGCGAGAAAGTGCTGGGCAAAGAGCATCCCGATGTTGCTACGAGTCTCAACAATCTGGCATTGCTGTACTGGGAATTGGGGAACTACACTCAAGCCGAACCCCTGTACCAACGCTCCTTGGCAATCCGCGAGAAGGTGCTGGGTAAAGAGCATCCCGCTGTTGCTACTAGTCTCAACAATCTGGCAAATCTATACTTGGCACAGGGGAACTACAACCAAGCCGAACCCCTGTACCAACGCTCCTTGGCAATCCGCGAGAAGGTGCTGGGCAAAGAGCATCTCGCTGTTGCCCTAAGTCTCAACAATCTGGCAGAGCTGTATCGGGCACAGGGAAACTACAGCCAAGCCGAACCCCTGTACCAACGCTCCTTGTCAATTTTTGAGAAAGTGCTGGGCAAAGAGCATCCCGATGTTGCTACTAGTCTCAACAATCTGGCATTGCTGTACTGGGAATTGGGGAACTACACTCAAGCCGAACCCCTGTACCAACGCTCCTTGGCAATCCGCGAGAAGGTGCTGGGTAAAGAGCATCCCGCTGTTGCTACTAGTCTCAACAATCTGGCAAATCTATACTTGGCACAGGGAAACTACAGCCAAGCCGAACCCCTGTACCAACGCTCCTTGGCAATTCTTGAGAAAGTGCTGGGCAAAGAGCATCCCCTTGTTGCCCTAAGTCTCAACAATGTGGCAGTGCTGTACCGGGCACAGGGGAACTACAGCCAAGCCGAACCGCTTCACCAACGCTCCTTAGCAATCCGCGAGAAGGTACTGGGTAAAGAGCATTCCGATGTTGCCTCCAGTCTCAACAATCTGGCAGGGCTGTACCAGGCACAGGGGAACTACAGCCAAGCCGAACCCCTATACCAACGCTCCTTGGCAATTTTTGAGAAAGTGCTGGGCAAAGAGCATCCCGATGTTGCTAGTAGTCTCAACAATTTGGCAGGGCTGTACTGGGCACAGGGGAACATCGCCCGTACCCTTGAATTCCAGACTCGTGGCACCAACATTGAAGAACGCAACCTTGCCCTCATCTTCACCACTGGCTCGGAAGCCCGAAAACGCGACTACATTGCCACCCTCTCGGGTACAACCAACAGGACTGTCTCCTTGCACGTCCAGGACGCACCTAACAACCCCGAAGCTGCCCGTCTTGCCCTGACTACCATCCTCCAACGCAAAGGCATAGTCCTCGATGCTCTCAGCGACAGCCTGCAAACCTTGCGTCAAAACCTCAAACCCGAAGACCAGAAATTACTTAACGAACTGGCGGCTAGTCGCTCCCAACTGGCAGCACTGCTGTTTAAGGGAACTGGTAATCTCCCAAGCGACCAATACCGCCAGCAAGTTGCCAGCCTCAAAGCCCAAGCTGACCAACTCGAAGGCCTCCTCTCGACACGCAGCGCCGAATTCCGCACCGAATCTCAACCCGTCACTATTGAAGCCGTACAACAGCTCATTCCCCCTGATGCCGCCTTGGTAGAACTGATGTTGTACTACCCCTTCAACCCCAAAGCCACAAAACCAGATGAATATTGGGGTGCCCCTCGCTACGTCGCCTACGTCCTGCACTCTACGGGCGAACCCAAATGGGTAGACTTAGGCGAAGCCGCACCCATCAACCAAGCGGTTGCTGACTTCCGCAAAGCCCTGCGCTTTCCCCTTTCCTCTAATGTCAAGCCAGTCGCCCGGACGCTGGATGAACTCCTGATGCAGCCCGTTCGTAAGCTTCTGGGCAACAGCCGCACCGTGCTGCTTTCCCCGGACAGCCAACTTAACCTGATTCCCTTCGCTGCCTTGGTTGATGAAAATAATCGCTATCTAGTAGAAAACTACTCCATCACCTACCTGAGTTCTGGACGCGACCTGTTGCGCTTGCAAAATCCTACCCAAAGCAGCTCCTCACCCGTGCTGTTCGCTAATCCTGACTATGACAAACCAGGCAACCCGTCCGTGCCTGTTGCCACAACTCGCAGCACTCTCAACCAGCGCTCTACAGAACTCGCCCAAATTCAAGTCGGTCCCTTACCCGGAACGGCTATGGAAGCGGAAGCGATTGCCCCCATGCTACCAGGAGTCACGGTGCTGACTGGCTCACAAGCAACTGAAAATGCCCTCAAGCAACTCCAAAGTCCCAAAATTCTGCATATTGCGACTCACGGCTTCTTCCTCAATAACGTTCCCTTAGTTGCACCGCCAGATTTCTCCCGCTCATTGTTTCAAGAGGGTGCCTTCAATCAAATCCCACCCACTTCTGGCAACACCGAGAACCCCCTACTGCGTTCGGGAATTGCTCTAGCTGGGTTCAACCCCCGTCAAAGTGGCAGTGAAGATGGAGTGCTAACGGCTTTGGAAGCGGCTGGACTGAACTTATCGGGGACGGAGTTAGTGGTACTCTCAGCTTGTGAAACCGGACTGGGAGATGTTGCCAACGGGGACGGAGTTTATGGCTTGCGTCGCGCCTTGGCTGTTGCTGGAACCGACAGTCAGCTCCAAAGCCTATGGATAGTCGATGATTTTGGCACAAAAGACCTGATGGTGAGCTATTACAAGCGCTTAATGGCTAACGTTGAGCGCTCAGAAGCTCTGCGTCAAACTCAACTAGAAATGCTCCAGAACCGACAGTACCAGCATCCTTACTATTGGGCAGCTTTTATCCCTTCTGGAGATTGGAGGGCAATGCAATAAACGGAGTGTATTCCCAATCAGCTCTCAACTGTTACATTCGTTTCCGGTGACTTCAACGCCAACTCTAGCTTTGTCCCAGCTACACCGGATAAAGAGAGCCACCTCGGCGCAAAAAGTGAACTTTTGTAAATCTTGGCAGCATTATATCTGACAACAACTGACTTGTTAATAGAGGTTCACTTGAGGAAGAGGCAACGCCTCTTGCTAAGACTATACATAAGTAATTGTTCAACAGGCTCTATAAGTCAAACGAACAGAGGAACAAGCCATGAAAACTACCCTGAAAGCTTCAGTGGTCAAGAGTGTTCTGAGTGTTTTTGGTTTAATATCATTGGCGGCTGCCGCTCCTGCCCAGGCACAGAGCCTTTGTGTTGTGAATCCTTACAACCAAGTTAGTTGTACAAGATATGATTTTCAGGACAATCGACGCCCGGTTCGCGAAAGGAGAGAAGTACGTCAGGAAGTCAGAGACATTTATGAAGATGTGCTAGGTCGTGATGCCGAACGGGAAGGACTCACAGACTGGTCAAGAACGGTAATACGCCAAGGTAATTCACTTGATGATGTGCGTGAAAACATTGCTAATAGTGAAGAGGCGAAAGAGCGGATTAACGACATCTATCGCGATGTGCTAGGTCGTGAGGCTGATGCGGATGGACTTGAAACCTGGAGTGATGCTCTAGAAGATGGTGAAAGTTTAGACGATGTTCGTCGTGAGATTCTTGAAAGTGATGAAGCTAGGAGTAAAAATCCTTAAGAGGATGTCTCAACAGTAAAAAAGCGAGGATTCAGATATGGATGAGAATCCCAGCATTCTCTCGCACGTTTCGATTGGCACCAATGATTTTGAGCGGGCAATCGCTTTTTACGACGCTGTGTTGCCCCCTTTAGGCTGTAAGCGACTGATGGAACATCCAGGTGCGATTGCTTATGGCAAACAGTACCCAGAGTTTTGGGTGGCAACACCGCTCGATGGACAGCCGGCAACAGTTGGCAATGGTACTCATATTGGCTTTATCGCTCCCACGAAAGAAGCCGTTCATGCCTTCTACGAAGCAGCACTGGCAGCAGGTGGCACAGATGAAGGGGCGCCAGGTGGCAGACCCCAATACAGTGAGCCATACTACGGTTGCTTTGTGCGTGATCCAGATGGACATAAGGTTGAAGCCGCCTTTTGGGATGAGCAGCTTGAGCAAGAACTCAACGACAGCAAATCTGCCTAAGCTCAACGAGCGAAAAGTCCTATTCATTCTGTGAAAGAGGAAGGACTCATGACAACCAAATTCCTTCCCGATGGTTTTCAGACCGTGAGTGACATCTTTCTCAACTTAATTTCACCTTAGTTAGCCAAAAAATCCTTGCTCAAAGCCCACAGATAAAGCGGGAATAGAAAATACCTTCAACCACGGTTTAAGACGGAAGAAGCACCGATGAGACAATTCAATATTCTTACCTACAACATTTTCAATGGGTGTCCGCCTCCAAGAGCTGAGCAACTCGATACATGGCTTAAGCAGCATTCATATGATGTCGTTGGACTTATGGAAGTTGAAGAGTTTAACTCGAAGCATTTCCAAGAGCATGGCAAGATATGGGGTGATTACACTCATGCCGAATTCTGCCAGATGCCCAGAGCTAACTTTGTTGGAGTGCTTTCAAAATACCCGATTGAGGTATACCCCACCCCTAAGGAAAAATTTTTTCATGGGATTTTACACGTCAAGATCTGCAGTATTCACTATCTCATCGTTCATTTAACTCATAAGAGTGTGGCGGCTCGCAATGAGGAGATTTCTGAACTTATTGAAATAATTCAGAAGATTTCCGAACCACTTATCGTGATGGGGGATATGAACATAGTATCTCCGTTAGATGCTGAATTTCATACAGATGAACTCAGACGAGCATTGTTCCAGAAGCTCGATTTACGTCTACATTTCATGAGCGGTCATGAGACCATTGAGTCAATTAAAGACGGCACGCTCGAAGTCCTTGGTAAATGGTCAATAGATTATCGCCCAATGCAGCGTCTACTTGACATTGGTCTAATTGACCTGTGTAAAGAAAGCCGGGATAGATATACTGTTTCTGCTCCGACAAATATACCTGATAAGGGAAAAGCACCCCTTCCACCTGTGAGAATAGACTTTATCTTTGCCAATTATCAGTTATCCCTTCTTAATCCCAGGGCTCAGGTGTTAACCCAGAGCGATTTGGATAACATCTCTGATCATTACCCTGTGGAATGCAGTTGGACACAGTAAAAGGACTCATCTGTAATTTGCCCATATTGCATCTCACGACGCTTACCAAAAATGATTTCTCGAATAACATAGGCTGTACAAGGTTTACAGAACTACTTTACCTCTGGTGGTGCGAACCCTATATTTACCCCAACTAGCTGGAACACCCAAGCGACGTAGTTGGATGAAACTGCACGTATAATTAGTATTATCCGCACACATCCCCCCTACGCTCAACGAAACCTCGTCGATGCCCATTACTCACCTCGCCAATTATCGCCCAAAAAACTCCTCGTATAATTATGCTGCCTCCCGCGACGGGTTTTTCCGCTGGCTGGAGTCACAAGAAAAAAGTTATCACACCACTAGAAATTACTTGTGTGACTTAGATGCTTTTGCCAGATGGTTTAAAAGTAATCAAAGGCAAGAGTTGTCTCTACCCCTAGTCACCTCCATTGACCTGCGAGAATACAAACAACATTTGGTCACACTCAACTTTAAACCCCAAAGTATTAATCGTAAGTTGTCTACAATCCGCACGTTCCTCACTTGGGCGTTGGAGAAGGGATTAATTGAAGCTCTGCCCAAGATTCCCAAAGCCGTCAAGGAAGTACGCTCCTCCTCCAAGTGGCTCGACCGCCTTGCTCAAAATGCCTTGCTACGGCGCGTCGAACGCGGTGGCAACTCACGGGACTTGGGGGTGGTTCAGCTATTGCTCAATACTGGACTCCGTGCTGGAGAACTTTGTGCGCTGCGCTGGAGTGACGTGAGGATTAGCGATCGCAAAGGGATGTTAGTCGTGCGGTCGGGTAAAGGGTCGAAGCGCCGTGAGATTCCGCTCAATAAGGATGCCCGAAGTGCATTGTTGTTGTTGGGTTATTCTGACCATGTCGGGAAAGATACGCCCGTAGTTGTGGGACAGCGGGGGGCTGTGACGGTGCGGGGACTGCAAAACATCTTGGAGAAGTACAAGGGCGACTTGGAGAACTTTTCTCCCCACAGTTTGCGACATACCTTCTGCAAAAATCTGGTTGATGCAGGTGTGGGACTGGAGAAGGTTGCGGCGCTGGCTGGACATGAGAGTCTAGATACGACTCGTCGTTACTGCCAACCGTCTGAACACGATTTAGCGCGTGCGGTCGAGTTGATTGGGGAAGAAGAAGACTAAGTTAATCACAGAGAGCGACAAGAACAATGGAAACAACTTCCTTAATGGATTTAGTGGCAGGTGGGTTAGCCCTAGTTATATTAATTAGCGGACTGCTGATGCTATTTAACGGAATATCGGCATTTGGCGATAAGGATAAGTAAATTCTCGCGTGCGTTCTGTGTTCGCCGGAAACATTTGATTGTGAGAAGGGATTATGAGAACGGGGTGGGGGGATTTGGGTGGAGTCCTGTCATTTTCAGAAGACGATTGCATTAACCAGAAGAGGAGTTCAGCAACATCAGAAGACGACTTCAATATGACGTGGTTCTTTCTCAAACACTCGTTTTTGAAAGCCTTGACTAACCCACAGCAACTTCAACTCAGGCGGCTTTCATAAACCTGTTACATTAAGCCATCAAAAAGTCAGCCGTTTTTGAAAGAGTAATGGTGGGCATTACGCAAACCATGCAATGAACTGCACTTCTGGTATTTTACAGTCAGTGAACTGCACTTCTGGTACAAAACTTGTGTTCATCGCAGCTTGGAAAGCCTATTTTTCCGTGGATTATGATGAAGTCCTCTTCTGAAAATGACAGGTACAGGGGGTGGGTCAGTCTTTCTCAGAGACGACCTGTTTAGAGAGTTGCAACAGCCACATCGTGATAGACTTCAGGCGAAATCCCGTGGCACGAATTGCAACGGCTGTCCCCTGTTACGGCGTTCAAAAAATTCCCAGGTACGAGCGCGTCCGTATACTAGGTAAATAAAAAAAGCGAACATGAAACACCTTGAAGGCAAAGTGACATTGGTCACAGGTGCAACACGGGGGATTGGTAAAGGAATTGCGATTGGACTCGGTGAGGCAGGTGCAACCGTATACATCACAGGTCGCACTCAAGAGAGTTCCAACTCTGGAGATAACATCTCAGGGAGCCTGAGTGAGACACAATTAGCTGTTGAGGAAGCTGGTGGTGTATGCCTTCCCGTCTATGTAGACCACAGTTCGGACGAGCAAGTGCGTTTGCTGTTTGAGCGCATCCAAGACGAGCAGGGACAGCTTGACTTGTTAGTCAATAATGTTTACTCAGGGGTACAAGCACTGGGTAACGCTAATGGGAAGCCTTTCTGGGAGAGCGAACCGAGTTTTTGGGATGCTTGTAACAATGTTGGTCTTCGCAGTCACTATGTTGCCAGTGTTTTTGCTGCCCGCCTGATGACGGCACATCAGCAAGGACTCATTTGCACTATCTCCTCATGGGGGGGGCTGTCTTACATTTTTGGTGTTCCCTATGGTGCAGGCAAAGCCGCCTGCGATCGCTTAGCGGCTGAAATGGCTGTCGAACTCAAACAGCATAACGTTGCTTCGCTCTCAATCTGGCCTGGGATTGTTGGTACTGAACACATTTCCCGTTTGGCTGCCGAAATGGATGAAAGCCGTGCGGCTGACCCACAAACCTCAGCGATCAGGGAGGGCTACAACTGGGAAACTCCTTTGCTAACAGGACGAGTCATCGCGGCGTTGGCAGCCGACCCAACTGTGATGCGTCGGACAGGTCGGGTGCAGATTGTTGCCGAACTGGCTCAACACTATGGACTGGTAGATCAGAACGGCGAGCTTCCTGTATCCTTACGCTCTCTCCGTTTCCTACTTCCATTTGCATTGCCCTTCTTGAGAAAGTACGCTGGGCTGGTTCCTAATATAAAGGTGCCTTGGTCACTGCTACTACTAAATGCACTCAGTTCACCTAAAATTTGATCCAAGCGATAAGAGGGAGCTTTCGATATGACCCAGCTACGCGAGGCAGTGGTGCTGATTACGGGTGCAGCCGGTGGCTTCGGACAGGAACTAACCCAACAGTTATTGATGGCAGGTAGCCGATTAATCCTAACCGATCTAGATAAAGCTGTTCTACAGCAACGGGTTGAATTGATTCAGTGCGAAGTCACAACAGGTGAGGTACTCTCCTTGGCTTAATTTAATTGGCTGAGCGATCGCTTTATCTATGACAGCGCTAGGCGTGGGTTGTTCTTCGATGCCGATGGTACAGGCTTTTGTCAGGCAATCCAAGTCGTTATTTGACTCACCAGTAGACAGGCACCACCTGATTGCGGTAAATCATGGAGAAGAACGAAATTCCCCATGAAAATCGACCGACACGGCAAAGCAAAGATTCTTACTCAAGCTGAAATCCAGTTGCTTTTTAGCAAGGGTTTGCCAACACAACGCGATCACGCTTTGTTCGGCATCTGCCTATTCTGTGCTTGTCGGATTAATGAGGCAGTTACGCTGCAAGTTGCTGATGTCTATGCACCTAATGGACAGGTTAGACCTGAACTAATTATCCGCAAAGGGAGTACGAAAGGGAAGCTTGCTACACGTACTATCCCGGTTTTTGAAGACTTGCGCTCGCTGCTCACGAGTTACCAAGCGCCAAATGAGTGCCTCTATCTGTTTCCAGGGCTTGACGGTCACAACCCTATAAATGTGGACTCCGCTGCGAGAGTCTTTAAAAAAGCTTGCTTAAGAGTTGGCATTTATGGAGCATCAACTCACAGTTTAAGACGCACGGCATTAACCCAGATGTCAGATGCAGGCATCCCTTTGCGAATTGTCCAAGAAGTCAGCGGTCACAGGAACTTGAGTCAGCTTCAGAAGTATTTGGAGGTCAGACCTGACCAAGTGCGAGGGGCGATCGCCTCATTGGCAATGATTTCTCCTGTGGGGAATCCGTCACAGAAACCGGGAGAGAGTGACGGGAAATGCACCTTTTCCGACACCCCACAACAGCACAAGACTACAAAGTAATCTTACCTCACACTAGCCAGCGACGACAGAAAGGCAGTCCGACAGCAAGCGCTTGGCACGTTGGTACAAGCCGCCGGATACGGCGATCGTCAAGGCTCGGCTACAGATCGACCGGGAACTGGCAGTTTCTTAAATACGAGGAGTTGTAGGGTGGGTTTAATGCTGAAGCTTTTCGGTGTCGTAGTTGAACGGGGCGCGTTCGCAATAACGATCGAGTAATCCTAGATGATAAGCAGCGTGCAGCCGACTTATGGCATCGGATTGCTGAATATGTCCCCGCGACCATCGATAACTGGACGGTGGGCGGGCTGAATGAGCGCCTCCGATTCTACCGCTACGACCCCGGTCAGCGCTTTGCACCACATGGGGATGGTTCATAAATGATCTACCTCAGCGATGGGTTTGAAGGGGGCGACACTCGCTTCTATATTCACCAGCACTATCTTGCATTACTCGAAAAAGAGGCGGTACCCGATGTATCCGTAGTTCCCAAAAACGGTATGGCTTTGTGCTTCCGCCATGAGCTGCTACACGAGGGTACTCGCGTCATTCGAGGGAGGAAATATGTCCTGCGCTCCGATGTGATGTACTTTTTGAAGCCGAACGGGAAGTGACTGGGCTATGGGATGATTTGGTGTAAGGCGATCGCGCCAAACTACCCCATTTCACCCCAACGTGATCGCACCCCCTTAAACCTCCCGACCTTCCGTTAATATTAACGGAAGGTCAGCTTGGTGCCGCCCCACTTCTGTCAGGCAGTCAGGGTGTAGTGAAGGATATGCAGCAAGACCTAACGGCTGAAAACTCAGTGACGGCGGGAGGAAAAGCAACCTCTCGGCGCCAGACACTACCCCGCCGTTCGTTATAGCGCCTTGTTAGGCTCAGTGACCCGACAATGGAGGTGGACAGATTTCCAGGGTTTGAATCAAGCCATGCTCAATGGTATAACGATGACCAACGTGCTCATCGGCAAGCACAGCTCCGGTCAGGTCGTGCACGACCTGATGCACCTCGACCAACACCTGCCCAGCATCTTCCGGGTAAAAGGCAATCGGCTCGACGTGTGGATTGATCTCGCTCCACTGCTGGGTCCAGTAAGCGCGGACTTCTTCAGTCCCACGAACAAAGCCGCCTTTGAACGCCTTCGGCCAAGCCACGTCGGGAGTCATGAGGGCGAGGGCGGCATCAATATCTCGCGCGTTGAAGGCAGCATACGCTGCGCGTATCAGTTCAATTTCTGGTGCAGATTTCTCTGGCATAAGAGGTGTGGTGAAGTACATGCAGCAGGGCTTAACAATTCTTATGCAGAACGCTTCCGCAGAAGATCCCGCAGCGGGTATATAGGCTGAATGATTCTGTGCAATACCATAAAACCTTAATGTAGCGTTTATGCCGACTCTTTCCGCATAATACGCTCGCTGAAGGTGATTTACAGGTTTGATAGCTTGACTCCGAGGAAGAACGCGATCGCACCCGCGCTGCTGCGTTAGCGAAGCGACATTTTTAAACAATCCTGATCGAGAGAGTTTTTCTGGAATCAGGAATCAGTTTCATCCATAAAAACTCAGTGTCCCTCGTAGCAACACCTGAAAGCCTCAATCAGTTTGGTTTTTTTGCCGTCAACAGATTAGCGCTCTTTCATCAGTCTCGGAAAAATCAACGAATTTTCGCCATTTCAGCCAACGAGAAATCAAGGTTTCACCCCAGAGTGACGGAAGAGGAGGGGTGAAAACCTTAATAAATACTATGAGCAAGCCGAGCGTTTCAGTGCTCGATTGCACCGTTCTCGACCAATTTCTACCTCATCATCGACTCATTACTCATGTCTATTCAAGCTAAATTTTCTAGCAGATTTATTCGATTAATGTCCCTCAGCCTGACCGTTGCAACACTGGTCTCACTAGTGGGACAGATTCCGGCTCAAGCGCAAACCACTTTTTCAGATGTACCGTCAGATTATTGGGCAGCACCATTCATTCAAGCACTCGTCGAGCGCGGTGTGATTCGCGGCTTTGCCGACGGTAGCTTTCGTCCCGACGAGCCGATTACTCGTGCCCAGTTTGCCATCTTGGTCGGGCAGGCATTCGAGCGACCAACTGTTCGCAGTGCCGTTCGTTTTCGTGATGTGAAGAGCAGCTATTGGGCCGCCAGCGCCATCCAAACCGCTTACACCGAAGGCTTTCTCAGTGGTTATCCTGGCAAAGTCTTTAACCCAGCTCAGCCCATGCCCCGCGCTCAGGTTTTAGTCGCTCTGGCGAGCGGTCTACAGTTTAAGCCGAATGGAACCAATGCCAGCGTGATCGGTGGCTTCCGTGACTACAATTCAATTCCTTTTTATGCCCTTGATGGTGTGGCGGCGGCGACCTTCCGCGACCTCACCGTGAACTACCCCAACATTGATTTTCTCAATCCCAATCGCGCCGCGACCCGTGCTGAAGTCGCCACCTCAATTTATCAGGGTCTGGTCGCGACTAGCCGTGCTCCCGCTCTAGAGTCTCCCTATATTCCCTAAGCCAGGGCAAGTTTAAGCAGTGCGGCGGGGTGAGCAATCTTGCCACCCACACTCTAGACCCGATACTTACGCAAACTCTATTATTTTTCAGCCTTTTCAAACCATTTATAAGAGGAGATCGCGACGAGTGCAGTCACTAACTTCAGTTGAGTTGGAGGAGCCACTGCCAAGTGAAAAACGTCAGCATTCCCAGCAGGATTGTTAGCAACAGATTTTTTGTCCGATAGCCAACAAGAATCGCGGCGGCTGCCCCAATCAATCGAGCATTTGTATGACTGAGCATCAGTTCATCACCGGTCGGCATTAGGATGGTCGGCATAGTGATCGCGGTTAAAACAGCAGGAGGAACATAGCGCAGCAAATGCATAAGCTGTGGGGAAAGCTGGATACATCCACTCATTCCAATCAACCCATAGCGGATTGAGAAGGTGATCAGCGCCATCCCGCCAATTAGAACTAGTTCATTCATCGCGAACACCCTTGAGTTTGAGTTTTTCTGTGCTGAATCCGGCGACAACTCCCGCCAGTGCTGCCACGATCAAGCCCAGTTGGTGAGGTAAGGGGTGAGCCAATAGTGACGTAACGCCTGCAACGAGAACCGCCACCAACATGGGCTGAGTCTTGAGGTAGGGAATTACCATGCCGATAAACGTAACGGACATCGCAAAGTCGAGTCCCCAGTTCGCCGCACCCGGTAGCCGTTGCCCGATAGACACACCAACAAGGGTGCACAGTTGCCAATTGCCGTACATCAGCAGAACCGCCCCCAAGTAATACCAATGCTTGTGGAGTGAGGAGTCGTTTTGGCTGTAGCGGGTGATCGCCACAGCAAAGGCTTCATCCGTCAACCAGAAGCCGATGGGAATCTTCCAATGCTGAGGTAAATGCCTGATGTAGGGAAGCAAACTGATCGCGTAAAGCAGGTGACGTAGATTCACAACCAACGTTGTCAGCAAAATCAGCGGTAGAGCCGTTCCCGTTGCCAGTAATCCCACGGCGATGAACTGAGCCGACCCAGCAAACACAAACGCAGACATCGCCAGGGTTCCGGCAACTGAAAGACCGCTCCCAGTTGCCAGCGTTCCATAAATAATCCCAAAGGGAATTGCCCCAACAACCAGTGGAAAAATTGCCCGACTTCCAGCCAAAAACTCGGACAATGGCGTAGGTAAATGGGTTGACAGACAAGAGCGAGTCATCGTGGCTAAAGCTTGAAAACATTTCCAGCCTAGAGAATCTCCATCTGAAAATCTTGTACGTTATTGCCGCATCCCAGCGCGTACTGTTTGGGGGTGACTCCAACCAACCGCTTAAAGTGACGGGTGAGGTGGCTTTGGTCAGTGAAACCCGTATCGGCAGCAACATGGCAGATTGGCAATCCCAGACTCAAGAGCGCTTTGGCATAAGCAACTCGCGTCTGCACTAGATAGGCGTGGGGAGGTAACCCAACATGCTTGCGAAACACCCGCAACAGGCGCAGGGGTTTGAGGTTGGCAACGCCAGCTAGCTGCTCCAGCGAAATACTATGCATGTAGTTGGCTATAAGATAGTCTTGAACTCGCTGAACAATCTGGCGCTCTTTCTCTAACGGTGCAATGTGGGAGCGACACTGTGCATACCTCGCGAGTAATTGAGCAAGCATCCAAAGAAATCGAGATTCTCGCTCTAACACAGAGGTGGATGTTTCAAGTAGGATGTGGAGTTGTCGCAGTTGTGCTGCTAAATGCGGATTCTGAATGACTGGATTGGGAAAATAGGGCAACGTAGGCGATCGCTTAACCAGTTCTGTAGCCGCTTTCTGCACCAGTAAAATCTCTGGATACAGCATCCGGTACGTCCAAACGTTTTGGGTTCCGGTGTGTCCTGTATGAACTTCTCCAGGATGAATAATAACAATGCTGCCCGCAGGTGCTCGGTGAACAGAACCTTGGTAGGTAAATTCCAGAACTCCTGCTTCGACCGCACCAATGGCGTAGCCGTCATGGGTGTGCCGTGAAAACGTTTGAGTCAGATAAGTAGCGCGTAACATTTCCAAGTTATCCAACGCTGGATCGCGCCAAAACTTGGCAGTCTCTTGAGGGCGTTGAGTGGTTAACACAGACTTCAGTTGGGTAATGACGTTTCTGGGCATGGTGGGAGTGATCGCTACTCCGGCTCGCTGATGACATCGCAACAGACAACCTCTCGTGCCGTCCCAACCTTAAATGGGTAGCCTCAGCATCTGTCATTCATCCTGAAGTGTCTTGTACGTTTTTGCAGCAGCGAGCGCTCTCACCCACCTGGCGTTTCTAATACGGAGCGATCGCTTCGTATACAAAAGCTCTAGAGTTCAGAAAGCGAGTCAGAAACTAGCTGGTGTAGCCTTTAAACTAATAACATCAAACGTGGAACCGGCTCAAATAGAGATATATTTATGGCTAGCATTCCTCGCTCAAACACTCCAGCTCTTGTTCAGCTGTTACAGTGGGTATTTAATCCCTTAGGGTATATGAGGACGAACTTTCAGCGGTTTGGCGATTGTTTCCAAGCTGAAATTTCTCCGGTTAATCCAGAGCCTCTTATCCTGCTCAACCACCCGGAAGCCATACAATATGTTCTTACTCATGACAGCACTAAGGAGATTACATCTCCTGGCGACGTCAACATTTTAGCCAAGCCAATTTTCGGTGAAAACTCGCTGATTCTCCTCAACGGCAAGCAACATCGGCGACGGCGACAGTTAATTATGCCACCGTTTCATGGCGAACGGATGAAAGCCTATGGTGACTCGATCTACACGATTGCTCGTGAGGTGATGGCAACTTGGGAAATTGGCAAACCTTTTTACGTCCGGGATGCCATGCAGCAAATCACGATGCGAGTGATTTTACAGGTAGTGTTTGGGCTTCATGAGGGCGAGCGCTACAGACGACTTGAACGCTTGTTGGCTGAGAGACTCAATCTGATTACCACTCCTGTCACCTCAATCTTGGTGTTCTTCCCACAACTGATGCTCGACCTCGGCTCTTGGAGCCTAGCTGGAAAAGTGCGGCGACTGATTCAAGAGACAGATGATCTGCTCTATGCTGAAATTCGAGAGCGAAGGGCTGAGCCTAACCCGGAGCGGAAAGATGTACTGTCACTACTACTCAGCGCACGAGACGAAGAGGGACAAGGGCTTACAGATGCCCAACTGCACGATGAACTCATAACTTTGCTAGTAGCTGGACACGAAACGACCGCTACGGCACTCGCTTGGGCATTCTATTGGGTTCACCGCTTACCTGAAGTCCGACATAAGCTGATGGCAGAACTGGCGGCTTATCGAGACACCCCTGACCTGATGGCGCTTGCCCGACTTCCCTACCTCACCGCCGTCTGCAATGAAACGTTGCGGATTCATCCGGTAGCCCTAGTAACGCTGCCACGCCGGGTGGAAAAGTCGATGCAAATTCAAGGCTATGACTTGCAACCAGGTATGCTGCTGATGGGTTGTATTTACCTGGTTCATCACCGAGAAGACTTATATCCAGACTCTCATAATTTTCGTCCCGAACGTTTCATCGAAAGGAATTATTCTCCCTATGAGTTTCTGCCCTTTGGTGGTGGAGTTCGCCGTTGCATAGGGGCAGCCTTAGCGATGTATGAAATGACGTTGGTTCTCAGCACCATCCTCAACGAGTGCGAGTTGGAACTGTTAGAAACCCAGGAAGTCAAACCTGTACGTCGAGGTGGAACCCTAGCACCAAGTGGTGGAATTCGCATGTGCAAAGTTGGTGAAAGCCCGCATCAGGTTTCTGCACGCACAGTAGCACCAACAGCTGTTTAAACGCCGGGAATATCGTCATCTGTGCGATCAGCTTCGAGTAAAGCCGTAGGCGATCGCTAGTTCTGCCTAACGTTCCCCGTGGTGCTTTCATGAAAGCACCACGGGAGGAGTGTCTCCTTGCTTTAGCCTTATCAGTTTTCTCATCCGGGCTAATTCAGTTTCCTCGTCGTGATCGCGCCACTCTCACTTTTTGTGACCTTCCGTTAATATTAACGGAAGGTCAAGGTGGGACAACCTGTCGTCAGGTGCGATCGCAACAAGAATTCGTGTCGTGATCGCAAAGTCGCTCTACTGCAAGATTGCAGAGAAAGTTGGCTTAACGACCTATCATCAGCTCAGATGTTGAGTTTCAGAAGTGTCAACCGAATCTACGGCAAGGGGCGAAAGTACTCACTCTAGTTGATCTATCAGTGATTGTGAGCGTGTTCAAACTCATAAACATAGAAGAGCCGACTGAATTTCTTAAGCAGGTATCCTACTATTGCCAATAGGATTGCACTCAATAGCGCTAACCCAAATCCCGCAGGAGGGACAACAGTTAAGAAAGATGTGGCTGTTTGTTCTAGAGGCGCTGCCGCTACCTTTATCGCCACAGCTCGTGCATCCACCATCACGCCTAGACCAAAACACACCACCGCCGCCACATAAGCCAACACAGAAAGACGGTTAATAGTTTTCAGTGCCTCCTGACAAACCTGGCAATGTTGAGTATGGGTTGCCCAGACATCAAACAATTTCTGCTTGTCTCGCTCGGCTGATGGAAGTTCCGAATTACATCCTGAATCCCAAGGGATACCGCCCCCAGCTCTTTTTGAGAGCCATTGACGAAAGGCAATCACCATCTTGTCTTGGGGATTGGGTGTATAGACAGCATCCAGCCATCTGTCCTTGCCCCGTTTGGCTAAAATCTTCTCCTGGTAATGGAGAAACACCGCATCCTGATGCAGGAACAGAGATGCCAACACATGACCTAACCAGGTCGGCATCGGTAGCCCAAAGAATCCCACACCTGGCGGCTGTTTCCCTGCCTCATTCTTGACTAATACCTGGCATCCGATATGACGGCACCATCCAGGACGGGTTGGGCTGGCATATAAAGCGAGGATGAGCTTGCCGCCATCCTTAAAAGTTGAGACAACTCTCATGTGACAGGGCGGTTGAAAGTCGTGAACCTTTTGCTTGAGCATTGGAGCAACTGGTGTGATTTCAAAGGAGAAACCTCCCTGAGTAGACATCTCCCGGACTCGAATCATGTCGTAGTACTTGGCATCCTTATATCGGCTGCCCATAATTCCATGATGGGAGACGGGCACATGCGCTGGGTCTGCCACATTTTCCATGAAAAAGTCCCATCCATAAGGAAGGTCACGGACATTCCAAAAGAGCTGCACTACCCTATCCGAGTCCTCCTCTAGCTCTGGAATAATTCGCGGTATCTTTAATTGACTTTCAACTTGTGCCTCTTGACCTGAGGATGCCCATACCCACAAAAGACCTTGACGTTCCTGCGTCGGATAGACAACAGCACAGGACTGTTTGTTTGAGCAGTGCTTCGCCTCAGTCTGCTGATCTTTAGATTGGGGAATGCTGACGCAGTTCCCCTTAGAATCAAAGCGCCAAGCGTGGTAGGCACATAAAAGGGTGCCATCCGACTCAACGCGACCTTCCGAAAGTGGGGCGAGTCGATGGGGACAAAAATCTTCAAAGCAACGCCATTGACCAGAGCCATCCCGCCACAAGACAATATCCTTTCCTAGCAACTGCATGGCTAGGGGACGAGATGGGTCTAAGAAATCTACAACGGCTACTGGATACCACTGCTTTGTCCATTGGAAGAGTTCTTTCTCTTCCTCGGAAGATTGTTCAACAGCGTCATGTGTATCCCCTTGCAGACTAGTCTGGGTCGTCACAGGTACTCCTTAGTCTTTCTCGCTCGCCTGAGCTTGCTCAATAAGTTTTAATATAGGCGTTTTTCCAGGTAACGTTAGGGCGGCTGGGTTGGAAAACTAGCAGAGCTTCCTTAGATTGAGTCATTAGCTGAAGCGAAATCAATGGCAATAACGGTGGCGTGGGGGTCAATAACGGCTTCTGGGACTTGGATTGTTAACTCACCTAGGGGGTTGGGATTCATGATCGAGTCCGCGATCGCGCAACGGGTAGTGTAGTGAAGTTCCGTCCCGTCAGCTAGAACGCGCACAGATTTAACGTGTTTAATCGGCACGCCCCGCACTGAGATGGTGTCATAGGGCTTCATCAGTAAGTGCAAATAAATGCGATCACCCCTCCGCGTGGAAGACCCGTAGAATTGCCACGGTTCTAGTCCTGGCTGAGTGCCAATAATACTTTCTTGATTGTTAGACATCCAGGCTTCCATCACAGCTAAGCGCTCAAGTAACTCCGGCTGAATTTGACCGTCACCCATCGGGCTAACGTTCAACAACAGGTTGCCACCTTTGCCCGCTACTTCACACAGTGTATGGATTAACTGACGTGCTGACTTGAAATGGCGATCAGATGCGTTGTAGCCCCAGCTTTCATTGATAGTCATGCAAGTTTCCCAGGCTCGCTTAGATGGTTGGGGGGGAATGAATTGTTCTGGGGTGTCAAAGTCACCGAATCCGGGTAAGCGATCGTTGATTAGAATCTCCGGTTGCAAGGAACGAATCAGCTCGTTAAGCGCTGATGCCTGCCATTGTTCCGGTGTGCGCTCCCATGCCCCGTCAAACCAGAGAATGTCAATTTTGCCGTAGTTGGTCAGGAGCTCCCGCACTTGCCCAAACATAAACGGGATGAACCGCTCCCACTGTTCGGGGGTAGGCTGACGAGACTGACCAAAAACATAAGGTTTATCAGCTTGTGTAAATGCCGGGTAATCGGGATGATGCCAGTCAATTAATGAGAAATACAAGCCAATGCGAATTCCAACTGAGCGCATCGCCTCAATGAATTCCCGCACAAGATCTTTGCCGTAGGGCGAATGCTGGATGGAGAAGTTTGACGGCTGCGTGTGGAACATCGCAAAGCCATCGTGATGCTTGGTCGTCAGAATAGCGTATTGCATACCCAAGCTTTTAGCGAGACGTGCCCACTCGTTGGGTTCGTAGTTTTGAGGGTTGAAAGTTTTCGCACTGCTGTGATATTCATCAACAGAAATGTCGCTACAAAAAGGCAGGCTGAATACACCACCCACCAAAGGCCAGGACAATTCACAGCCATGCTGAGAACTGTGTCCCCAATGGACAAACATACCTAAACGTGCGGTGTCAAACCAAGTGTTCACAAAATAACTTTGTTAATGCCTCTACAATACCCGATGTTGAGTCTACAGCTTCGTCGCTTGTTCTACTCCGATACCTGTGTATTGGCGAGTCCCTTACATCGAACTTAGGTAAAAAGACGGCAGCTATGCGATCACTCATCCTAAAATTCACCAGAACAATATTTCCCAGCCACTCGCAGTATAGCTGCCAAACTTTTTTCTACATCAGCATCCGTTGTTGCCCAAGACGAAACGCTAAGAGAGCATCGCCGTCTGTCCTTGCCAAACGGTACTGCCACACCAACAAGTACCCTCGGCTTGAATATCGGCAATGACCCGATGAGTGGTTTTTGCATCTCCAAAGGATACTAAGTACAGGTCACCCTAAAAGGGGTTCGGAATTCACAGTGGCAACAACTACAGGTAATCGCGTACCTAGGGGACGAATTCCGAACCCCATCAATGACGAGTGGTACTAAGGAATAGCGTGTCTATTACACGATCATCCAAATCAATTAGCTTCAGCCATGCTAGCGTCAAGCATTTGCCACGTCATTTCCTGACCTGCCCGTAAGGGCACAAGTCCGAATTCAGTAAATGGCACTTCATCGGGAATGCGCCAGGTCGTTCTGGTCAAGGTAATCTGTTCGGTATTGTGCGGGAGTTGATAAAAATCTGGCCCATAGAAGCTGGCGAAAGCTTCAAGTTTATCGAGTGCATCAACGCTCTCAAAAGCTTCTGTGTATAACTCCATCGCGTGCAGAGCTGAGTAGCAACCCGCACAGCCACAGGAACTTTCTTTGCCATTGCGGGGATGGGGGGCGCTATCGGTGCCAAGAAAAAACTTAGGATTGCCAGAGGTTGCTGCTTGCAAAAGAGCCAGGCGATGCTCCTCACGTTTCAAAATTGGCAGGCAATAAAAATGGGGGCGAATACCACCTTGAAATAGGATATTGCGGTTAAATAACAAATGTTGTGGGGTGATCGTTGCAGCGATGTTGTTCGCAGACAGGACATACTGCACAGCATCTGAGGTGGTAACGTGCTCAAGCACCACGCGCAGGTTAGGAAATCGCTGCTTGAGGGGGATCAAATGTCGCTCGATAAATACCTTCTCGCGATCGAACATATCGACACTTTGATCCGTCACTTCCCCGTGCAGTAGTAAAGGCATGTCTACCTGCTGCATCGCTTCAAAGACGCGATCGCACTTACGAATGTCCGTCACCCCGAAGTCTGAATTGGTCGTTGCCCCGGCTGGGTAGTACTTTACCGCTTTGACAAACTGGGCTTCTTTAGCCTGGATAATTTCTTCGGGGCTGGTGTTGTCGGTGAGGTAGAGCGTCATCAGTGGCTCAAACTGTTTGCCAGCCGGAATCGCTGCGAGGACGCGATCGCGATAAGCCGCCGCATCAGCTACCGAGCGTACTGGGGGCTTCAAGTTCGGCATGACGATGGCACGGGCAAACTGACGCACCGTGTGGGGCAGAACCGCTTTCAGCGACGCACCGTCACGTAGATGCAGATGCCAGTCGTCAGGCCGGGTCATGGTAAGCTTTTGCATCTCTCAATTATAAAACCGCTAGTGCTTTAGCAAGAAAGACACAAGCTAACAACGCCCAGGTACACTGGCTGCTTGAATATTGGCAGCACTTGGGATGATACACCGCTTTCTACAGATGTGCGGGAAAGTGCATCTCGGGCTATTAAGGCAGCTCTGGAAGCAGACATTACCCTGTTTGTTTGACCATGCAGATATTTATACGCGGGGCAAGTCAGAGCCGGTGTTTGGTGATGTGCTCAAAGCCTCGCCAGGTCTGCGTGAGCAAATTGTGCTTCAGCGGATCTGACACTTAATATATAGTTCTGCCGATGTGTGCAGCTTGTATAAAATTTGAACAGATGATTCCAGCCTGGGCACTCAGCCTAAAAATTTGTAACTCGTCTGCATATTTTTGAATATTGACAAACACTATGAGATTGTCGTTTCTCAGGGTTCACAAATCAATAGCTTCTTTCCCAGAAACAGAACTACCTAATTTTGTGGTTCTCACAGGGGTGAATGGTGCAGGGAAGAGTCATCTGCTAGAGGCAATTGAAAATGGCTCAATGCAAATTGACGATATTGTAGTAAACAATCAGACACGTCCGATTCGTAGATTTGATTGGACAAACCTCATTCCACAAGATACAGGTGCTTTCGCACCTTATGAAATCACTCAAGAAAGATATAATTTTTGGAATGAACTTTCTCAGTATATAAAAGAATATCGACCTCAAATTTCTCAAACTCTTCAGCAATTGAATCGATTTGATTTAGACAAACTTGAGATAAGTGAGCTCATAAGTCTCACACCAGAAAAACTAATTTTAACAGGTAGTACTCCAGAGCAAGCAAATCAGATTATCCAAGCAATTCAGAGTGCCACTTCTAGTGCAACTCAAAATGTAGCTGCTAGATTTACACAAAATGATCCTAATAATAGATCACGACTAGTTAGCCTCTTTCAAAGAAATACTAATAAGCCCTTTATTGCTTTTGAGGAAAATGATTTTTATGAGCACTTTCCCAGCAGTTGGCAACCTATTGATATGTTTCAACAATCATTTAGTCGTCTCTTTGCTAACTATCAAAGCAATTGGCTCAGAAATCGAATTAGGTATGTTGCGAATCACGATGGTGAATCCGTCACTTTTTTGACTGATGAGGAGTTCGTGGATAGGTATGGTGAACCACCTTGGGATTTTGTAAATAGTGTTCTTGAAGCAGCAAATCTCGATTTTAGGATTAACCATCCACCGAAATATGATGATCGACCTTACGAGCCAATTCTCACTGATAAAATAAGGAACTCACAAGTAAAGTTTAACAATCTGTCTTCAGGCGAAAGAGTATTAATGTCTTTTGCATTGTGTCTCTACTATGCAGGAGATCGTCGTCAAATCGTAGATTATCCAAAGATTCTATTATTCGATGAGATTGATGCACCTTTACACCCTTCAATGACTCAATCTCTTTTAAGTACTATTCAAGATGTTTTGGTCAATCACCATGGGATTAAGGTGATTCTAACTACACATTCACCTTCCACAGTAGCTCTTGCTCCAGAAGAATCTCTGTACGCGATGTATAAGACTGATCAAAGACGGATGCAGAAGACTACGAAAGATAAAGCTTTGTCCATTTTGACTACTGGGGTTCCAACCTTAAGTATAGATTACGAGAATCGTCGTCAAGTGTTTGTCGAAAGCCATTACGATGTTCAGTTCTATGAACGATTGTATGAAAAGCTAAGAGAGTATTTGATACCCGAAGTGTCACTTAACTTCATTGCATCCGGAGCAAGAGGAAACGGTAATTGTGAGCAAGTAAAAGACATTGTTAATAAACTGAAAAATGGAGGCAGTCGAACAGTCTACGGGATTATTGACTGGGATTTAACCAATTGTGGCAACGAGCGCATTAAAGTTCTTGGTAAAGGAAACCGTTATAGCATCGAAAATTATATTCTTGATCCAGTTCTTGTTGCAGCTTTCCTTTTGCGAGAAAAGTGGATAGAACGAAGTGCCATTGGACTTAGTATGCATGAAAACTATACTAACTTTGTAACTTTTGATAGTACTCGGCTTCAAGAGGTAGCTGATTTCGTAGTAAATAAAGTAAAACCTCATATACTTCCAACAATCGAAGATGACAAATTGTTATGTCAATACCTCAGTGGGCAAGTCATAAGCTTGCCCAAATGGTTTCTTCATACCCAAGGACATGATTTAGAAACAACTCTGAAAAATGCCTTTCAAGAGCTGAGGCGGTTTCAAAAAGAATCTCAATTGAAATTGGAGATCATCGCGAAGGTGATTGATGATGTGCCGTCCCTTATTCCATACGATTTTGTATGTCTGTTGAAAGAAATCCAAAACATTCAATAGGTTAAAGGTCGTGCCAATCGTATACTTAATCAATAAATCTGCCTGCTTCGCTTGGTGTACTCGGGTTTTTGGAGCCGGGGCGGACAAGAGCGCAGTCGCTTCCATACCCATGTCTAGCCTCTATATGAGGAAGGATGTTGACGAGGTAGCCACATCTTTAAAGTAAAAAAAGTAACACTCTCTCACAGTCATGCCAGAAGGACCAGAAGTCAGACGGTTTGCCGATGCCTTGAATCAGGCACTTTGGGGCAAACCCATCGTGTCACTCTTGGCACGGACAAAGACAGCAAAAGTTTGGGAAAAAGAGCATCCAGGTGTCTTACTCAACAAGCGTATCGAACGAGTCCTCTCGCATGGCAAGCACCTAGTCGGCTTAATTGAAGGTGGTTACTACTTCCACTCCCATCTGATGATGTGGGGAAGTTGGGCAGTTTTAGACAATCCACCCCAAGAAATAGATCGCCGCGAGCGATCGCGTATTGTCGTACCCGATGCCTGCGCCATTCTTTACTCTGCACCCATTTTTGATTTAGGCACGGGCAATCCCTTTGAAATTGTCGAAAACTTACGCACTCTCGGTACAGATATCCTACCCTATCCAGACGAAAAGCCCTTCGATGCACCTGAGTTCCTGCAAAAGCTGGTGACACCCGAAAATAGCGATCGCGCCATTGGTGCTGCCTTACTCGATCAACAGATTCTTGCCGGAATTGGGAACTACCTGAGAGCCGAAATACTATTTGATTGTCGCCTCGATCCGTGGCGAAAAGTTGCCGATTTGACAGCATCGGAACTAGAACGCCTAATTCATTCAATTCCCTTAATGGCTCAACGCGCCTACGCTACAGGCGGCTTCACCGTATCAGATGAAGCGCGTTCACATCTTATTAATAACCCCTCCCTTGTCTACACACCTGGAAGCGAGTACGGCACAAGGCACTACGTTTTTCGCCGCACTAACCTGCCGTGTTTAGACTGTGGCGGCACAATCCGCCAACTTCGTCAAGTTACTAGAGCAGATGAAGAAGGAGAGAAAACCCGAATAATTTACTTTTGCCCTACCTGCCAGGGAACTAACGTAGAGCTGAAAAAAACAAAAAGCAAGCGAAAGGTTGTTGCCACAGGGGAGAACATTATCGAGGTTCAGGCATGACTAAAAACCCCAAGTTGACACGCCCAAACGTCGAAACTGAAACCAACTTTAATCAAAGTCCAGAATTAAATCCTGGAGCCTTCATTGATTTTGCTTCTGTAGCTGAAAAAGTTGGAGCAACAACAAAGCGCTTGACAAAAGCATCGTTACTGGGTAGCTATTTTACCTCACTATCGGATAATGACTTAGTACTAGCTGCACGATACTTTTCCGGTTATATATTTCCCTTACGAGACCAGCGTACTATTAATATAGGTGGAGCGGCTTTGCTGAGTGCGATCGCAGCAGTAAGCGAACAAGAAAAATCAGCCCTTCAAGAACGATTAGTAAAACTGGGCGACCCCGGTGACGTAACGGAGGAAGCGTTTACCAATAATCCACAACGTTCACAGCATCAACCCATTCTCACCCTTGATTCCTTATCAAACCAACTCGAACTCTTAGCAGCGACAACAGGAACCAAACGCAAAACCGAACTGGTTATAGAGTTGTTGAAGATGGCAACACCTCTAGAAGCCAAGTATATCGTCAAGCTGTTAGCAGGCGATTTGCGGATTGGACTGAAAGAAGGTGCCGTTGAAGATGCGATCGCTCGTCTTAACGAAACCGATATCTCCAAGGTACAGTGGGTCAATATGCTAATCGGAGATATTGGCGAAACTGCCTTAATGGCAAGGCTTAAGAAACTTGACGAAGCCCAAATGCGACTATTTCACCCGATTAAATTTATGTTGGCAACTCCCGCCGACGATTTAACAGAAGTAGCCAAACAAATGCCTGCTGGATTTGCGGTTGAAGACAAGTATGACGGGATTCGCGCCCAAGTTCACATTGCCCCTTACTTAGAGGAAGATAACTCAATTCTCCACGGCACAGTTTGCAATGGTAAGGGTGTTGCTATTTTCTCCCGGACACTCGATGAAATTACCGCCAGTTTTCCCGATTTAATCGAACCGCTTGCGGCTATCAACTTAGCCTCAAAACATAGCGATGAAGCAGCCGATTTAATTTTAGATGGAGAGATTGTACCCATTCAAGGAGAACGCATCCTCCCCTTTCAAGAACTGCAAAAGCGACTGGGACGCAAAAAAGTTTCAGACGAATTACTTGCCGCTGTTCCTGTTGCTTTCATTGCTTACGATGTCTTGTATGCGTTTGGGCGAGTTCTGATTAACGAACCCTTTGCCAAACGGCGAAATATTCTTGAATCACTTCACCTCGATACTCAAAGAGTACGCTGTGGACTTTCCCAACAAGTCAGCGATATTTCCGGCTTAGATGCAGAATTCACCGCTGCAAGAGCCAGAGGAAATGAAGGCTTAATGGTAAAAGATTTGAATTCAACCTACAAACCCGGTAGAAGGGGACGTGATTGGTTGAAAATCAAACGTGCAATGGCAACACTGGATGTTGTTGTTACAGCCGCCGAGGTGGGGAGTGGCAAACGGCATCGTTTCCTCTCGGACTATACCTTTGCCGTCCGCCAAAGCGAAACCGAGCCAACGCTGTTGAATATCGGTAAGGCATATTCAGGGTTAACCGATGCCCAAGTGGCTGAACTTTCCGATTGGTTTCGCGCCCATACCTTGCAAGAATTGGCGCATGGTAAGGTGTGTATCGTGGAACCGCACATTGTCCTGGAAGTGACGTTTGACCGTGTGCAAGCATCTTCGCGACACAATAGTGGTTATGCACTGCGGTTTCCTCGCATTGTGCGCGTGCGAAATGATAAACCTCCTGAAGAAATTGACACCCTGGAGACGGTTCGCCGTTTGGCTCAAACGCTGTCTGCTGAATCTGCAACGCAGGAGTCTGAAAAATTTGTTGATTCTGCCGCACCATTGGAGATTCCCCATAGGAGAGAAACTGATGTTATTCAGTTGGAAAACGATACTAATCAGACACCAACGCTTGAAGCCGCGTGTGAAGCATTTAAGGCATTTGTGGATGGTATCGAACGCGATAAGTCTGTCGGAGTGCTGCACGACTCGGATGCAGATGGGGTGACGGCGGGAGTTGTGTTGCAGCTAGCGTTGTCACGCGCTGGGTTTGAGAATGTGAAGCTTGTTGCACCAGATCGCGATCGCAATGCCTGGACACCTGCAAACCGAGAACGAGCGATTGCTGCTGCACTCGATAGTTTATTCGTTCTCGATTTGGGCAGTCAATCGGAACCCGTGATTGCTGGCGTTCCCACCTGCTTTATCGATCACCATCGTCCAGAAGGGGTTCCGTCCGGTGATACTTTGATTAGTGCTTACACCTGGGAACCTATCCCCAATACATCACTACTCGTTTGGGAGTTGTGTTCGTCTCTGACAGATGTAGCAGATTTAGATTGGATTGCTGCAATTGGTATAGTTAGCGATTTAGGTGAAAAAGCTCCGTTTGAGATGCTGGCAGTTGCAAAGAGTCAGTACACTGCCAAGTATTTAAAAGAAGCATCTGCTCTGATTAACGCGGCACGGCGTGCTTCTCAGTACCATCCAGAGGTGGCAGTAAGGGCATTGCTGACTCATGATAATCCGCGATCGCTGGTTAACTCAAACACAGAAGACGTTGAACAATTACGGATAGCGCGGAAAGAAGTGCAGGTAGCGATGGAACAAGCAAAGAAAGCCGCACCCGTCTTTTCTGGAAATGTCGCCTTAGTGCGGATTAACTCACCTTGTCAAATCCATCCACTGATTGCCCAAAGCTGGCGCACTCGATTGCCCAAGTATATCGTCATGGTTGCGAATGAGGGATATATTCCTGGGCGCGTTAACTTCAGCATGAGAACTGCATCGGGAATCAATGTGCTTGACTTTTTGAAAAATGTGGACTTGCCGCCTGGAGAAGGAAGCTACGGTCACGGACATGATAGTGCATCTGGGGGCAGCTTGCCTGTTGAGCGATGGAATGAGTTGCTAACTTCGCTTGGGTTTGAGATTACCTGAAAGACTTGGCACGTCATGCGAGCGACGGATTGCCCACGCTTGAGGAGTTGGAAGTCATGGACGATGAGGCGATTATCAAGAGTTTAACGCGGGTCAACTTCGTGGTACTTGTGGCGAAGTTTGGAGCCAAAACCGCAGCCAGTCTGAGGACTCCTACAAATACGTTTCCTAAACCTAAATATCTTATGCAATCCCTAGATGAGCTAAGCCAGGATCGTCACTTGGCAAGAGTTTTCAGCCCAGACAGTTCAGATGCCTGTGATTTATGCCTGTGGTCACTTGAAATCAAGAAAGCAGAAACTAGAGAATATCGCCTCTTATATGGTTGGGTTATCCCCAGAATACTTAGGGAGTTAAACACTTGGTCAATTTCTAACTTCCTACCCGAATGGAAGGTCACTCCGTATGCCTATCGAGCGTACCGACTCAATTTTCACCATTGTGGTAAGACGATTTTCAATCTGGTAACGAAACTCTGTGAAGGTTTCTCTTTGCAGGAAGCCTGTCAACAAATTGGAGTTGCTGAGCCTATGAACTCCTCCAATCAACCCCATCCCTGCGGGCAATTTCGTCTGGCAGCATCACAAAGGGAATTAACAAGAACGTTCATCGTTCGACCAGTTATTTTTGTCGAACCCGCATGGTCTCACCTAGCAGTCATTGATGAATTGAAGCCAATTACTAGCCCTAATGAAGTTGTTCCAGCATTTATAGGTTCACTTTGTCGCCTTGGTAAGCTGAATCTTTTCCGAGCAGCCGATGGTACACCATTTCCCCAACACGAAAATTTAGCAAAAAAATGCCTCTCCCACTTGCAGGCGGAAACAGGATTAGCCTTTTGTGACGCAGATAGTAAGCGATTAGGTAATCTCGAATGGCTGTGCTTTCCCTCCGCTGATCGCTACGAAAAAAAACAAGTTCAGGTTAGCTTTGACTCCCCTGCTTACACCGCAACAATTGAAATTCCGCCAGATGTACTCGCAATCGGCGCTCAGGCTACAGTGCGTTGCCGCCTCTGGAACGAGCAGGAGGTTAGTCTCGACTGCCTGAAAACTCTTCAAGTTACGGAATCAGGTGCGTCAGTTAGTTTCACAACTCAGCAGGAAATTACTAAGTATCTCGTTACTATTTGGGTACAGCCAGAACATAGAGACGTAGAGGAAATTTGGTACGAAAGCTCAGCTCCAATCTTCAGACAGGTAAACCTCAATCAAGGTATTAATGGCTTTGAAGGACAACTCGAATCAAATTGGCTCAGAGAATATAGTAAAGCTAAAAAACTCAGCAAGCCAATTAAACAAGCTCAAACTGTTAGGCAAACTCACTATCAGCAACTCAGCCTTGTTAACTATCAACCTGCGCCTTGGATTGTTGAAGGACAACAGATCTACCAGTTTGCGAAACGTCTTTTCTCTAGACCTTCTGGAGGTCTCTTCATCAGAAATGGTTGGGGAGCCAACATGGAGGAGCCTGGAATCTTTACCTTCTTCAAGTGGCTCCAATCGCTGACAGATGACGCATCCATTAGCAAGGTTTTGATTGTCGATCCATACTTTGACGAATCAGGGATCATAGAGGTGATTGCAAGAGCAAGAGCTGCTCAAGCTGAATATGTGGTTCTTGCCAATACCCAAACCAATTCCCAGTACCCCACAGATCCCAACCAACCAAGGGAGCCTCAACGAGCAACGCGGCTCAAAGGAGCTTGTCATAGAGGGGATATTAACTTACTCCTATCTGGTTTGAAGTTTCGGTTACTGGATCTGAGAAGTACAACTGAGAAGAACGATCAGTTATTCCACGATCGCTACATCCTGCTGTTTGACAATCAGGGAAAAGCAAAGACTGGCTATCACCTGTCAAATTCCATCCAGGGAGCGACAAAACATCACCCATTGCTAATCACTCCGATTCCCAGCGATGTACTCTCGACTGTAGAAGCTTATGTCCAGGAATTGCTCAATCCTTCCTCTGACTCCAATAGCAGAATTATTCCACTGTTTTCATCAATTCGCGAACCAAGAACACTGTCCGCTGATAGGAGTTCATTTAAGCTATCCGATATTCCACACGTCAACTTTTTCTTTGCGACCCTTCTGCAAGATGACAGCCTTCTGTCTCTAGATGAAACCGCATTGGGCGATCGCCTCAAAAATTACGGCGATTTAGACGAGGAAAGAAGAAACTTTGAGTTTAGAGAGGAGGATTCCGCTCAGGCAGATTTTTACTTAGGTCAATTTGCTCCAGCTCTCATTACTGCCAGTCCCCCCGATTTCATCAAACTGTGGACTGGACTATGGAGTTGGCTAAATCATACCCCCAACAGCAGTGATTATCTTGATCAAATCATTTCTTCCAGTGGAGAAACCCTTTCATTAAGGCTTAAAGATTTCCTCGTTAAGGCACCAGACCAATTAAACCTTCCCATTGAGTCATTTAAGTCAGACACTCATGCTGAAACTTTGTTGCTTACGGACATGCTGAATGTAGGTTTCCCAGAAGCCATACAAAAATCCGATGAGCTATTGAGATTTGCTGATTGTCGGACTTGGGTTCCTTGCTTGCAGGACAATGGAATCCGCTATGCTGCACAAGTTTTGGCTCAGCTAGACCCAGGAACACTCGTGAGCATAATTACAGAGTTGCAGCAAGCTCTAGCTACAATACCAGAGAATGAGACTGATGCCTCTAAACTTTGGAATCTCAAACATACTCTTGCCTTCATCTTAAAACAGGTCTTTGACGATCTGCTTGTGGCTCGACTTGGATGCAGAGAAAATCCCCCGTTCCTATCGGCTTTATTAGGAAGCGATATTCCGCTGATTCGGGCGATCGCTGCCAACAGTTTCTCTCCCTTATGGAACTCTAGGGCTAAGCCATTGGAAGCATTTACAGCGATTGCAGTTCTAACCTCGTTGGAACAAACGTATACTCTTGCTGAGTGGGGTTTTAACCTAAGAGTCAGGGCAAATCAGAAAAGATATTTAGAAGAAGATGAAGCGTTGGGGCAACTTCTTGTGAAAATATTTAACCAAATGCACGAAGTATTCCCTACAGATATATCTAATGCAGAACTTTCAGAAATCGTTCGTCGTTTGAGCGGCCCCAGCGAGGGAGATTGGGTAGTGTCTACGACCAACGATTTTCTCATCCCGTTGATTAACGATGGTAAGCTGTCGGACGAGCAGGTGGCGGAGCTTTGGCTACCAATCTTATTCAAACAGCTTGAAGCCCATGTTTCATCGCCAAACCGCCAACAAGAAGGTGAAACATTTGAACCTGGTTTAGAGGAGTCAAAAGGTTTTGAGCTGATTCAACTTGGTGCATGGGCGATTGTAAATAACAATGCAGAACACAGGAAAAACTGGCTGGAAAGACTTGAAAATATCCGAAGTAAAGCTCAAGGTGTTTTACGCCAGCCATTTTTACGCTCCCGTCACTACCAAGCTTGGCATAAAGCAAGTATTTGTCTGCTATGGCTAGTCAGCCTAGCCAACCTTCTCGTTCAAGATTATGAAGTAAATATTGCTGAGGGCGAGTACAGAGAAACTGAGTTTCTAGCAAAATGTTTAGAGCAAATTGATGAGACACTAGCTGCCACTCGTGAGGAGAATCCGCTACCAAACAAGAAATGTCTTTGGGAGTTTGTAGCCAACTTCAAACAAAAATAAGCAATTGCAGAGGTAGCTCACACCTACATCTGCAATCGTTAACTGATCGCTCATCCTAAAATTCACGAGAACAATATTTCCCAGCAACTCGCAGCATAACTGCCAAACTCTTTTCCACATCAGCATCCGTTGTTGCCCAAGACGAAACACTGATTCGCATCGCCGTCTGTCCTTGCCAAACCGTACTGCCACACCAACAAGTCCCCTCAGCTTGAATATCGGCAATCACCCGATGAGTGGTTTGTGCATCCCCAAACGACACTAAGACTTGATTCAACACCACATCGTTGAGAATCGGGTAACCAGCCGCTTTCAACTCCTTAGCAAAATGTCGAGCATGGCGACAGGTACGCTCAATTAAGTCTGCCAAACCAGAGCGACCCAATGAGCGCAATGCTGCCCACACTTCAACACCACGCGCACGCCTTGATAATTCAGGAGTATAATCTGATGGATTGCGCTGCTCGCTGACAGTGGGTAAATACTCGGCAGTAATCGCCATTGCCGCTTGCAACGCAGGGGCATCGCGAACAAACGCTAATCCACTATCATACGGCACGTTCAACCACTTGTGAGCATCTGTCGCCCAAGAATCTGCCTCTTCCATACCAGCGGTGAGGTGCGCCAATGATGGTGCTACTGCTGCCCAGAGTCCGAATGCACCGTCTACATGCACCCAGGCTCCTATTTCTTTAGCGCGATCACAAATCGCTCCGACTGGATCGCACGCGCCTGTGTTCACATTTCCCACTTGGGTACAGATAATCGCAGGACGAGTCAGGGGTGGAATGGCGTCCGGACGCATCCGCCCCTGTCCATCAACAGGCACTTTCACGACTCGGCTTCGACCTAATCCCAGCAATCCCAACGCTTTCAACAAGCTTGGGTGTACTTCTTCACTGACGGCAACGGTAATCGGTGGCGCACCGAACAACCCGTCTGCTTCTACATTCCAACCTTCTCGTTCGAGTACAGCGTGGCGGGCGGCGGCTAAGGCGGTAAAGTTAGCAACAGTTGCTCCCGTAACGAAGGCACCACCACACTCGGCGGGGAGATGCAGTACATCGAGTAGCCAGCGCAAAGCTACCTCTTCCAATAAGGCTGTAGCTGGAGTGATGCGATAGAGTCCACAATTTTGATCCCATGCTGCGGCGAGCCAGTTGGCTGCTAAAGCGGCAGGCAGGGAACCACCCGTGACAAATCCGAAGAAGCGGGAGCCTGCCTGTGCCATTGATGCAGGTGAGCCAACTTTATCGAGCAGTTGCAAGACAAGTTCCGGTTCGACAGACTCATTAGGGAGGGGTTCATCAAACTGGATGAGGTTGGCGATCGCTTCCTGGGTTGGCACAACGTTACGAGCGTCCAAGCCTTCAAGATAGCGAATCGCGAATTGGGCCGTTGTTTGCAAGAGTTCTCGCATATCCTCTTCCTTAGATAGCACCGAGCTAAACAATCCCACAAAAAGAGCGTGCGATGGGAGCGCAGCTCTCTTCGAGTCCGCGATCATCTCGCATTACCTTATAAATAAAACCCGTTTGGGTTTCTCTATAAAGAGTACCAGTCAACTCTTTTCCCTTGTCGCACGGTAGCCAGCGATCACAAAACGACTTGAACTATAACAACATCCAGGAAAATTTTCCTGGATGTTGAACGAGGCGTTACGTGTGGGCAATGTGGTGACGAACTATCAGTTCTTATCCCAAACGGGCAAAGAATTGGTGAACCTACGTGTCTCAGGCCATGAAGTGCCAGCTATCGGCATCCATCGAACTGATTTGCAGGCACTCCTGTGGCAGAAACTGCAACGGGTTTCGGGTGTTGTCCGCGTTGGTATGCACCAGGATTACTGCTGCTGGGCAAGCGCGTTCGGTACTCTTGGCTCGCTAGACAGCGCCAGTTGCGCCAAGGGGTAACGCAGATACAGTTAACGGTGTGAAGTACCGCTCTTGACTAGAGCAATCAGGCTCAAAATGCTTTCCGCTAAGCCCACCGACTGTTGCTAATGGCTCTCCGTTGTAAATCGGCAGGTTGGATACCCTGACAGTAACCATATCTTCACAACTTTGAACGTACCAATGGCAGACTGGAGACTGGATATATTTGAGTGAATCATCTGCAATCACCCCAGCTTCAACTAAACCGTCATCAATGTACTTAGTCGCGGCGGCAATGTTGTTATTATCGCGGGCTAAATTCTTCACCCGCCAGACATACTCCAGCCAAATTTTTCCTTGAAACTGATACGCTTCCTTACAGTAAGAGGCAATTAATTCTGTCCACTCCCGCTTTTGTTTAGCTGAAGCTTGCCAACCGCCTCTAGCTGTGCGAATCATCTCGTTGAGTGTTGGAGGTAGAGGAAACTCAAGGGTTTCGAGACGATATTCATCAGGAGAGCTAACAGGTATTGAGTGTTCGTGTAGGGGAGTAACATCAGGGACTGACGGGTTTAAGGAGGGAACGGGGAACGCTTCGCGACTCACCGTTTCCCGTTCCCCATTCCCGGTTCCCTTCTGGGTTGATTGTTGTCCTTGCTGATATCTCAACTCAATTTGATGGAGATATTCCCGTTCAGTTGGAGTCAAATTTACGCAACGCTCTAGCGACTGTAAAATGTATCGGTCAAATGCATCTAGACGTTCTGTTTCGTACAACGCCTTGAGGCGCGAACTGATTTCTTCGAGTTCCGGCACTTCTGACAAGGGGAGAGGAGTCAAATCAGCATGAGGAAAGCTGCGTAGTTCCATATCCATCGTCTGAACATTTCGCTTCCATACCTTACACTGCTTCTCACCCACTGATTCTATACGAGCCTGGCGCTGATGCCAGTCAGGAAGTTCTGGCGCGTAAATCTCTACAAGCCCCCCTGGCTCTAGGGTGAGATGATGTGAAAGCAAGTTGGACAAGTCAGGCTCGTGAGTTGGAGTAAAGAGCGATCGCTCTTTTAACCGTTGCCGATTCTTTAGCAACGACTGGGCTTGCTTGGGAGTGCGAACCTCTCCGCTAGCAATTAATTCTAAAATCGGGTCGCTCTGTGCAACGGGTTTTTGAGTCAGCTTGAACGCCCCGTCTACACTCTGTTGATTCAAAACACTTTGTAAGGCTTTAGCGCGAGTAAGGTGTCCGCTCGAAACGGCTTTATTAATTTCCTCAACCACTTTAACGGCTTTCTGGTATCTTTTCCCCGAACCCAACCCCACACGTTTTGCCACATGATCGCGAGACTGCCCAAACGGCTCACAACATCCAGGAAAATTTTCCTGGATGTCTCGACGGGTTCCTTGTCGAAGTTTTGCACTTTCCTGCTCGATTTCCTGCCATAATGCCGCTTCCCTGACCTTCTGCTCAATCGTTTTTTCCCTGGTAGCATTCTCCAGCAGCAGCGCTTCTAGAGAGGCGAGAGCGTCCTTGAACTCCCTAACAATTACGGGGATGCTCAACCACCCTAACTCAAGGGCGGCTTTCCAGCGCCGATGACCACTAATAATGATCAAGTCAGGAGTAATTACTAGCGGCTTGAGCCAGTTGGAGTTGCCAATCAATTCCACCAAGTCCGAAACACTTTCATCCTCGCCATAGAGAGCGGCGTTACGCGGATGGGGTTTGAGTAATTTGGGGTCTAGTTGATGCTCACCTGGAGCAAGCTTTTGAGTGGGCGATATTTGTGCGATTGCGCTCAGCTCAGTGCCCGAGGCGATCGCGCCAGTTAAAGTCGCTGTCTCCATTGCTGTTGCACCCTCTAGTTGTGTCAGACATTGATAAATGGCGTCCCCCACCGCCAGCGCCAATAGCGGTGGCACGGCATTCCCAACTTGTCTCATACCCCGCCAAATCCGACGATGGAAGCGGAACCAGTCCGGGAAAGAGGACAGGCGAGCCGCCTCGCGGACTGTGAGTACTCTGGCATGAGTGGGGTGAATCGGACGTGCAGCGGTGTGCCGTCCCTTGTCGCTTCTCGTTCCGGCTCTCAAGGTTCGAGCAACTCCGTCCCACTTAAGGCGGTACAAACGGCTTTCTGGCTCCGTCGTTCCCGGTGCGGTAGCCTTGAATCGTTCAACAACTGATGGAGTGTGACGGGTGAGGCAACAGCCCGTGAGTAGGTGAGGATTAGTTGTGGGTGGTGAAGGGAATACCTGTTCGAGCTTGAGTCTGTACTCGGAAGGCTGAGCTTCCAGAGTGGGTTGCTTCTCCTCTAGTTGCAATTCATCGGTATCGAAGAGTTGCGGAAACGCTTCTTCTGATAGAAACGTTAAGTCTGCGATCGCGTCCCTAACGATAACGGCTTGAGATGCTGCCACTGGCAACTGGGGAGAGGTATGGTGAAGAATTCCTCCGATAAAAACCCGTTTTCGACTTTGAGGGACTCCGTAGTCTAAGGCATTTAGAACCCAAGTCCAGGTGTTGTACCCTGCCTGTTGTAGCTGTTGCAGGGAAGGTTCGATTAAACCTGCGTATTTGGGCAGCAGCAAGTCGGGAACGTTTTCCAAAACAAAAGCAGTAGGCTGAAGTTCTTCGACCAGGCGACAGAAATGGGCAATTAGTTGATTGCGGGGGTCATTCACATCCCGTTTGCCAATCCTTGATAAACCCTGACAGGGAGGACCTCCAAAGACTAGACCAATTTTCCCATCCCACTTCTTACCCTGTTGGTTCTGGGCTACCTCAAGAAGACGGCGGATCTCAAGTCCTGTCAGCTCTTGCACATCAGCACAGAGAACGGACGTTGAGGGAAAGTTTTGAGCGTAGGTAGCGAGGGTCTGTTCGTCTGATTCAACCGCTAACGCAACATCTATCCCAGCTGCTTTCATGCCAAGGGAGAACCCACCCACTCCCGCAAATAGCTCCACAGCAACGGGAGCATTTGACGGAGCTTTTTGGTGAGCGGTGATGACCCTTTGTGTCATGGTTTAACGCTAGTGGCTGGTGAGAGAAGTGGGGTGTCTCGGCTACTATATCTATAGTACCATTATATGAGATTATTTACATTCTTAAAATCGTTTTAATTTTCCTGGGATATAGATGCGAACGCTGCCAGGGATTTGGCACAATGCTTTTTGAGGATAAAGACAGAAAAGTTCCCTTCAGCGTGTGTAGGGGAGAGATTATTAATCGGATGAGTTGGACGGGAAGAGTAGGGAGCGAGTGCTTCCTTTAAACTCTTCCTTTCCGAGCTGTTGTTTCGTTTATCAATTCATGAATCCCAAAGCCAACTCCTCTTCCATCGAGAGTTCCCATCAAGCTGACTTCAAAGCTAGGCGAGTTACTGGTCGTTCTCAAAAGCCTAGTTATGGGTTGACGGAGGCTGAAATTACGCCAGAGTTAGGGCAGGAGTTGGCTGAGTTTTACAGGTTTATGACTTCTGTTGGTGTTGAAGCACAAGGCGTGAAGTCCATCGCGGCGGTGACGGCTAACAACTATCTCACTCAGGTGCGGCTGCTTTTCGGGTGGATGCACCGCCATCGCACTCCGGTTGTACCGCTTTCACACTTAAGAGTAAGCGAACTGTTTTTTCCCAGTGGTTTGAGAGCAGAAGAAGCTTCTCAAGAGGAGGCAACCTGCTTACCAATGGCAAATGTTGAGGATTATCTGCAATGGCTCAGACTGGAACGGGAAGTGGCTCCGAGTTACGAATTGCAGGTGGTGAAAGCGCTCGTCTGGGTAGTAAGGTTTCTTGAATCTGTTTCTAGCCATCAGGTTTCAAAGCGCGGTTCCCGTAGAAAAACTTCCAGATGGGAGGAAGCTGTGTTCAAGGAACTGCGATCGCTGATGAGCGATATCCAGGCACAGGGGAAAACAACTCCAAGGGTAGCGAATGACGCTTCAAAGTGGATAGACTGGCCGGAGTTTCTCAATTGTGTCAAACAACTGAAGGCGGAGTGTACGCCGATTAATAAGAGCAATCAACAGCGCTCCACCAGCGCGATCGCTACTTCTATTCAACGATATTTAATTTTTGCCTTTTTCAGTGCCATTCCGGTGCGACCGAGCACGGTAAGAGAATTGGAACTGGGACGCACGCTGGTGAAGCGGGATGAGCTGTGGTATCTGGAATTGGAACCAAAGGATTATAAAACGAGTGAGACTCACTCAAAACTGGGGGAAAAGCGTGTTATACCAATTCCACAGTGGTATTATCCGGAGCTAGAGGCTTGGTTATTTGGCTATGAAGATGACGAAGGGGTATGGCAGGGTTATGTGGATGCATTGGGTACTCGCTGTGGTTGGCGGCAGGTTTTTGAACCCAATCACAATTTCGTGTTTTTTCAGAAAAATGGCAAACCTTTTACCTCAGTAACGTTCTCCAGTCTTTTTAAGCAAGTCGCTTACCGCTTGACTGGGAAAGCTTGTAACCCGCAATTGATTCGGGATATGGCGATCGCTCATCTGATGAATTCTGGGGCAAGTGTGGAAGTAATGGAGTCTTTGGCTGACTTGATGGGTCATAGCCCGCAAATGCAACAGAAAATCTACTCCCGTCATGCTCTTCCACAGCAGAGTACTCTAGCCCTTGATGCGCTTGCCGCGATTTCGTCGAAGGTTCTGGAGTGAGAGTGGAACCACCTTTCAGGTGGGGTCTGAATCCTCAAATGACAAGCGATGTCTTTACTCCTTTCCAAGGTTAACCCCACGGCGACCTTCCGTTAATATTAACGGAAGGTCGCCAATTGATAATTTGGTTCTGAGTTCTGGGTTGAGCCAGCCGGGAAGCGCCATTACCCAACAAATCAAAACCTCATCGTGATGTTTTGATTTGTTGATCAACGCGATCGCACGGGAAGAGCGCCACTCAGCAACGGCAGCAAAGGCTGTGGAGACGATCGCGGGAAAACTGGCACAGCCGCCCCCTACATCTCAGCATTGTAGGCAGTTACGAACTGGTAAAAAGGCGGTTAAGATATTGTTCGCTAGTAACATTTCCCTACATGACCGCCGCCGTCACAATCCAGCCTCAAGGCTTCAGCGTCCAATATCCTAAAACTCAATGGCGGGTCAGCTTTGTTGAGGATGCCGCTTGCAAGTTCCGGTTCGTGCTGTGTGGGCGTGACTTCAAGTTCGAGCCACGAGATCGATACCGTTATCCTAGCCATGACGACGCGAGACGAGCTGCTCACTGCTTTCTTGAATTGATGAAGCGATTGGAGCGATCGCGGATGAAGCTCAGCGTCTTAGCTGAGATAGGTCTCCTCAAGTTCCCGCAAGAAACTTATCGCCAACACGAACTATGGCTAGTCGTTGACCGCACTCGCTACACCTGGGAAGCAATCACAGCCAGTGGCTTCTGCTTGCGATCGCAACGCTGGTATAAGCAGCCGGATACGGCGATCGTCAAGGCTCGGCTACAGATTGATCGAGAACTGGCAGTTTCTCAAATCCGAGGTGTTGTGGGGTGGGTTTAATACTGGCTCTTTGATGTCGTAGTTGAATGGGTGTGCGATCGCTTCTCCCTCACAAGCCAACTAGGCGATCGCTTCCTCTCATCCTGGCGACGGTCAAAGTTTCCGTACCCCTACAGGGGAAGTTTATTGAAACTTCGCTTAGTGTTCCTACTTGGGATGATGGGGAACAGAATTAGGCGATTGTGGTTGGGGTGCGATCGCAAGTTTTGCCATGCTTCCCGATGTGCAAAATTTTGCACCACGGGAGGGGAGTCTCCTTGCTTTAGCCTCGGCAGTTTTCTCATCCGGGTTAATTTACTCTCCCCGTCGCGATCTTTAGAATTCAATCAAATTATTGGTGCCGAAGACGGTAGTCCAACGCGATCGCAGCAAGAGCTGACCTTCCGTTAATATTAACGGAAGGTCGAGATATTTGATGAGGTGCGATCGCACACTCTTCGCAGTTAAAGGAAATTCGGCTCGGCTTCGGTTCTTGCGGAGAAATGCCTGCGACGAAATACTGTTGAGGCGATCGCACCCAAGCCTCAAAGTTTTAGACCTTCCGGTGAATTCACCGGAAGATCTGGTTGTGCATACTGTGATCGCCCAACCCGTCGTTACAGCAGCCGATTGATGCGTAGGAAGTTTAGTTGGAGAAGTGGGGAGGGCATGAATGAGCGATCGCACCAAACCCCACCCTCCAAATCTACAGACCCCCCAATTAGAATTTTTGAGTATTTGGGTTGACTGAGGCGATCGCGGCAACCAAAACTGTCTGACCTTCCTTTCATATTTGCTGAAGGTCGAAAAATGCCGTTGTGTTGTCTCTTTATTGATCCGCGACAACCTTGAGCTTAGGCTTAGGCTTGGGCTTGGAGGTAGCACCACCGTTTTGTAGGGCAGCATTGTTGACTGGAACTGGCTTGGACGAGGGCTTCCGAGCTTTTGACGCAGCAAGTTTTGTCTTTGCTGCCTCAGCTTTATCCTTCTTACCAGCTTTTAGGTAATTAGGCGCCGACTCACAAGGGATTCCTAAAAGCGATATAAACTCAAAGTTGTCGTTAGCGCTGTTGAACCGTGCCTTGATCTGCACGAAGGACGCTTTGCCCTGAGTCTCTTTATCCAGGTTTTTGTTGAACCGGAATGGGGGCACAGGGGCATCTCGCCAGAGTACGGGAATGTGAGATGCCTTCATGAAGTTTACTTTTTTCTCCAAGGGTGCCGATTTGATGTACTCAAGCCGTTGCTTATCAAAGTTTTTAAACACTGAGATGCACGGTACCCGACAAACCGGAATGAACTGCCATAAACCACAGATTTTGAATTCGTTTTCTTCCAGAACGCTCTCTAGTCCTTCTCCAGATGCCGAGTGACCGACAAACCCTGCCAGTTGGAATGCTAGGCGGTAGGGCTGTTTTCCTCCAGGGAAGTGAGTAATCTTGGGATAGACAATTAACTTTTGCTGAGTAATCCCGGTACAAGTAATCTCTTTTTTAAGCGCCTCATAAGCATACTTGTGGGTGCTGGCATAATAGAGCGCATAGGACTTTTCCCCGATTGTCACAAAAGTTTTGTCCCCATCGGTCGTTATCTCACCGAAGATTATGCCAACCGCTTGAAATAAGACCGCCGAAGCGGGGTCAGAGGCGACTGGTTCGGTTACTGGTTCCGGGTTCTGTTCTAAGTCAGAGGCGACTGGTTCGGGTAGTGGCTCCGGTGTCGGTTCTGGGTAAGAGGCGATCGCATTACTCTCTGGGAGTAAGGTGGAAACGGAAGAAGATGCAGGAGCAAGCTCATCTACTGGTTTGTGTGCCACTGGCTCCGGGGGGGGTGCCGCCTCTATTTCCAGCTTTTCAATCGATACCGGGGCTTGTTGTTCCTGTGTCGGCTCGGCTATTGAGGCTGAACGCTTAAGTGCAAGAATATTCAATCCCTTGGCTGGGGGTGTTACTTGTTGTTGCGGACGTTTCTTTTTCATGAGAGTGGTTTAAGAGAGGATGTCTATCTCAGGCTAAACATTTAGCGGCAACAACTTACTTAACATCGAACTCATTATGCCTGACTGAGGCGATCGCAAGTTTGCCATGCTTCCCGATGTGCAAAATTTTGCACCACGGGAGGAAACTCTCTTGGCTTTAGCCTCTAAAATGATCGCATCATCCAACCAGTTGAGGTGGACAAAGCCTTTGCAAAAAAAAGAAGAGAGTCACACGAGGCGGCTCTCCTAGTCATCAGGGTGCATCTACTAACCTTATTATTACCTCTGGGCATGAGGGGTGTCACCCCCTATTTGTTAATTCTTGATGAAGGTGAATTGGCATTGCCTTGAGAGAGGGTGCGATCGCATCGAATCCAATATTCGTGCTGCCCCTCAATGCAATCACCTGGCATCTTCTGAGGTAAGCGCGATCGCACCTCACCTCCCATCACTTCAAATTCTCAAAGTTCTAGACCTTCCGTTAATATTAACGGAAGGTCGGTAAGGGATGCGATCGCACCCCCCTCGCAGTTAAATGAGATTAGGCTTTGCTTCGGTTCTTGTGGAGGACTGCCCTGTGACGGAAAACCGTTGAGGCGATCGCAAAAAATTGTGGAGTTTCAATTGTAAAGTGGCGATCGCCCAACTCTTCGGACTATTACATTAAACTGACCACACTGATTGTGTCATGTACCAACAGGGGTATTCATCTCCATCTCGTACATCACATCAAGCCCTTGACTCTTCTTCAATTCATTCAGAATTGCTGCCTTACCGCTGCCAAACAGATGTAACTCATCCTGAGCGCGAGTCATGGCGACATAAAGCTGCCGTCGAGCCAGAACGGATTGCTCAAAGTCAGGGGAGCAACAATCAGCAAACTGTTCCACCCCATTGGTGACAAGTTAAGGCTTTCTGGCAGTTGTCAAGAGGATCTGAGAAA
>NZ_JCACKQ010000024.1:0-69523 GCF_059505465.1 Symplocastrum torsivum
CCTCAATTTTCACCCCTGTCTAGGCTGGTGGGTTACTTCTGCCGAGCTGGTCTAGCCACTAAAAACTGGTAATACTGGTTGCTCGAACTTTTGCTTTCTGCTTGTACCAAAGCATCTTGTAATTCTTTGCCGCGCAGTAATGATGATTCATCCAGGCAGCCAGAAGCTAACCAGGCTGTCATATTTTCAGCATAGAATGGCAAGTTTCCTAATTTTTTTTCTCTCTACTAACCCAATGACCATTAAATATAGATTTATAAATACGGTTGGAAACTATTAAATTATGATGTTTATTGCTTACTAAACCTGATAGAAGTAATGCTCTTTGTTGAGAACTATCATCAGCTTGTACTGGTGCTGCCTTGTTGCTTTGTGAATCCAGAATTTGCTTATATAGCTCCAGCAGCCGCCCAGCTCCCTGTTTATCTCTTAGAATGCGATCACGAATCGTTCTCAAATGCTCTGACTCATCTTGGGATTCCCAATTCGTTATTATCCTTGACTTTACTAGGTTCTCAATTACCGTCGTTTCATCTCCATCTGGAATTGAAGATTCAGAAGTGATAACAAGTTGGCAAAGTTTTTGGGTAAGAAAGGGTTGTCCCCCTGTCCAGGACAATACCTGTTCTAGAACTGCATAAGGGTTGCTAACTTTTCTCTCTAATCCTCTTGCTAACGGTTCGGCTTCTTGCAATTCAAATCCATTCAGATGAATTGCATCACCGATATTAAACGGTGTGCGATTTTTATCTCGAATCAAGTACGATGGTGTCGCCACTCCCAACAGTGCAAAAGTGAGTCGTCTGTATTCTGCTTTGTCAGAACGTTTATCGCAGCAAGACCTGAGCAGAGCAAAAAAAACATCAGACGAAAAATTCAGGCTGAGAACACTGTCAATTTCATCCACGAAGATAACAATTTTTTGGCTGATCTCGACCAGCAGCACGTTTTCTATAAACTCTCCCAATCGTTGTACTGGTGAAAGATCATCGTGTTCGCGCCACCAAATACGCGGGTTGAGCTTTAGCTCTAAACTGCTCACTACCTCTTGGATAATGCCCCTGTACCACTGTTCACTTTTATTGGGCTGTTCTTGTACCCTGTAAAACCCAATTAATAGTTGGTAGATGCACCCTGTTCTTAATCGAAGAATATAATATATCACACCCGAAAAATTTCTACAATCTTCCTTTAGGAATACGCGGAGAGTCGCTCTACCGAGTTATCGTCATTGGTCACAACTCATCCAGGAGGAGTGACCAATGATAACGAGCGATAACTTCTAAGAGCGTAGAGTTCTTTTTGAACCCTTAAAGAAAGCGATCGCTTAAAGCCCCAGTTTTTCCAGCACAGGTTGAGTCGAGACGATGTGTCGATCTAAACCTAACTGCTTAGGGCTAATCCCTAGGGCAAGGGCAACTAATTGAGGTAAGTGCAATACGGGTAAACCCAAGGAACTGCCAATCACCTTCTCTACCTCTGGTTGGCGGGAATCTAAATTAAGGTGACATAAGGGGCAAGGTGTTACCAGACAATCAGCACCCGCATCAAGAGCTTCCTGAATATGTGCCCCTGCCATCTTGAACGACTGCGTTGGCGCATAGCTAGAAATTGGCCAACCACAGCACTGAGTCCGCCCTCGGTAATAAACAGGTGTCGCTCCAACTGTCTTAAACACAGTCTCCATCGACTCTGGATTAAAAGGGTCGTCAAAGGGTATGGACTTCTGCGCCCTTAGCAGATAGCAACCATAGAACGCCGCACATTTGAGTCCACTCAGCTTACGGGTTACTCGTTCCTGTAAAGCCTCCATTCCATAATCAGTCACCAACGCCCACAGTAAATGCTTGACCTCGGTGCTTCCTTGATACGGTGAACAGCCCTCTTTTTTGAGCAATCCATTAACCTGCTCAACGTAGGCGGTATCCGTGTGTTGCAATTCCTTTAACCGCTCATCCACATGACCAATCACACCCTGACAGGTACTGCAATGGGTTAGAAGTGGCAGATTCAGTTGCTCTGCTAGGGCAATGTTGCGAGCATTAACAGTGTCTTCCAGCAGTTGGGAATCTTCTTTAAAGGTACCAGAACCACAACAGGCAGCTTTTTTCAGCTCAATTAATTCAATACCTAATGCCTGAGTGAGTGCGGCGGTAGACTGGTAAAGTTCCCGGCAAGCCCCTTGGGCAACGCAGCCAGGAAAGTAAGCATACTTTAAGGTTTTAGATGGCATAGCAATTGATAAGTTAGCCTCAATAGAGCCTGAGGTCTTGCTTCTATCTACAGAGATATCGGTTTACGACCACTCGATACTTCCACTTATTCTCTAACTCTAGCTATTATCAACCAGTTCTGCGGTAAGTCCCTCAGTGTTAACCTTCTTAGTCGTGTTGGTTCCTCTGGACTAGGTTCTGAGTCTTCCCAAGTTTTGAATTTTGTAAAGGAGTTGCTCCACGTTCCAAGGAAAACAGGGAGAACGATATCAAGAATGTGGGGAAGAGTGTAAATTGGGATTGGTTTTCCAGAGCAAATAGAAGCGAGTGTACTGCAACCCATGGCAAGGAAAACTCCTCAAGATTCACAGAAACACCTGCCACCCGTTAAAGCTAGCCAGCGGGGAAAGAAACCCTCTGGAAAACCCATAAGGGCAAATGGCAAGACGAGGGTACCGCTCAAAAAGCAACCATCCAAGCCAAAGTCGCGGTTAAATGGCGGCTTGGTAAAATTAGGTGCGATCGCGATTATATTCGCTTCCGGTGGTCTGGTTGTCGGTGGCACTTGGCTTGCCATCCGTTTGATGATTGATCCAAACACTGTTCTTTGGCTCAATCAATTTTTACCAGCATGGACTCGCATCCCCGTTGCCGCCAGTTCATCGCCACAGACTCTAGCGGCAATCCAAGACAAGATTCGCCAAAGCGGATTAATTACCGGAGAACCGCAGTCTCTCAATTCTGAGCTACTGTTGCCAATCTTGGCATCGAAGGCAGATTGCCAGACTGATTGTCAACAGATTGTTGAACTGAGAGTTTATCAACCGATTGGACCTGGCGGGAATGAAACCTACTACCAGCTTGTCGCAGAACTTCCCATCGTTGGGCCAGAAGAATATTTTGTTCTCTCTACCCCAGTCAGTGCCAAGGCGGATAACGCAGGGGTGTCTCGTTCACTACCTCTAACAAAACTGACTCGCTTTGACAGCAAAGCTCCAGGAAAGGGATTTTGGTTCAACCTTTCAGGTCATCAGTCTACTGGTGATACACCCATGACTTATGGGCAAATCATTCACTACAACCCTGACCAGATGCACCTGAGTATCATGTTGCAGTGGACTAGTCCGAATGAGTCCCAACCCTACTGGCAGGAAATAACTGGCGGTTCATCCGCTGAACTAGTTGTTGATCGGATGGTGGGTTTGGAACCCCAGTTCAAGGTTTACCAGATTAAACCCCGCAAGTTTGTGCCTGACCCCATATTTCTGGAGGAAGTTTCCCTGGCACAACCAGCACTGGATACTCCAACCTATCGCAATGGCATGATGCTTGCTCGGCATGGATTGTGGTCACCCGCTCAACAACTGTTGAAGTCTCAGAAGTCCAAAAAGTGGTCAACTACCGCGCAAGCGCAATTGGATTTTGTTCAACTGCACGCACAGGTCACTGAGGCTCAGTCTAAGCAACCTTGGGCAACCCCCAGTCAACAAATTCTTGCCAATCTCATTGATGGTCGTTGGGCAGATGCTTTACTAGTGTTTCAGTCGTCTGCGCCAGGTAGCCCGGTACAGGAGATTGCCACTTTCCTCAAAAACGATTCTGGCGGTTTGTGGGAGCGTGTTGAAGCCGCTCTTAAGGTCAATCCCAATGATGAAAACGTAAAAGCTTGGGGAGCCTTGATTCTAGCAGCTCAGCAAAACCGTGCAAAAGCGATCGCCTGGTTAAGGCAGATTACCTTCTCCAATACCTTCGTATCAACAGCCGAGACATTTACAATCAATAGCCAGTTTTACGAACTCCTCGACCACCTAGAAGGCACCTTTACAACTGCCTCCGGTGGTGATTCGAGTCAAATTGTCGGCACTGCACAAGTTATTCAAAAAGTCAATGAAACGGATTGGCGTCCACCAGAAAACAAAAACACCGGACTCGCAATCAGAAACATCTCGTCCCAATCCCCAACCTTGCAACTAGAGCCACAGCAAGTTTGGTATCAGGTACAGGTAGCTGCTTTTAATGATGGTCAACGCTGGAAGCAGCCGCCGTTTTCTGATTTGCCAGTTCCAACTGTTGCCTATGGTTCGCAGTTATGGAATTATTTGGGCTTAGGCGCAAACTCCCGCATCCAGATTACAGCCTGGACGGTTGAGGGAACTCAGGAATCAACAATCGCAACAATCAAAGCGGCTGTTTACCGAGACGGTAGCCTTCAGCTATTAGCATCCGGTGAACCACTGCTTTCGACAACGCAAGGCACTGCCAACAAGACTCGCCTCCTCGCTCACACAGAAAGCTCACTTCGTTGGTTAGAGCCAGTGTCCCTTAGTTTTTGGGATCTTAACCAGCTACAGCCTCAATGGGTATCGGCAATCCTCCCAGTACTCTGGCGCGAGTTACTCAAGAGTGGTCAGCTCAAATCAGGAGAATTTCCCAGCTTAACGGCAATGCTCAGCGAAATTGGGCATTGGTCAGTTCGACCAATTGATTTAACAGGGAACAAGCAGCCAGAAGCGGTGCTAACGCTTTACGAAGACCTCTCTGGAGCCTCCCAAAAGCCAGATGTTACACGACCGATCAACGACAACCAGTTGTACAAGCCCCGTACACTAATCTTTTCTGATACAGGCAGCTTAATCTATAGCGAATTTTCCAAAGATGCACAAACCTCACTAACCGCGCTCGCAGATTTAGGGGATGGTGGTTCTGCGGCTTTAATTCTCAATAGTTCAAACGCCTACAACCTCAAGCGCTGGTCAGTTGAGCGTCAGCGTTTTGAGTAGGACGAACTCTCCTTAGTCATAAGTGGAAGAATCTCAATCATCTTTAGGGATTTCGCCCTCGCTTCGTGGCATTTGCCTCTGTGGGGTTTTTATCGAGTTCTGTAGGTATAAACGAAGGTATGACAACAAATGTTAAGAGAATAAAATCCTCTTCCCTTCTGCCTTCTGCCTTGCCTCAATAGCAAATATTAATGCCGCCCTTCTTAAAATAATTAAGCACCCCCCAGTTTACAAAAAAATGAAGGGTGCATTTAGATTAGTTACAGAGTGCTTTGTTGAATCTTTTACACTATCGCTTAGCGTAATAGTCTTCAAAAGTCTGATAGCATTCCTCAGCAGAATAGAGATGACATTGCTGAGTAATCTGCCTCATGAGAGACCAAGAGAAGCTACACTCCCGCAGTTCACCACCCCACTTTTCTTGGAGACTGCGATGAGCTAACCGTAAGTTATAGGAAGGAATCGCTGTAGATAAGTGATGAGGGATGTGAACATTGATGTCATGGCACAGGAATTCTACCCAACCCGGATAATCGCAATGGACAGTGCCAAATAGCTGAGATTGAGCAGCGTTCCAATTTTCAGCCGGAATGAATGGAATGTCAGGTGCTGTGTGGTGGACGATTGTAAAGGTACTCATCCAGAAGTGGTAAACCATCCAGGGTAATAGCCAGAATTTGACGAATCCCCAAATGCCAGTTGTAGCAATGAGTAGAGGAAATGCGATCGCAGCACAACCTAGCACAACCAACACCGAAAACTTTACCTGAGAGCGCTGTTTACCCTCAAACTTAGTCCAATTAAAGTGCAATCCTGCCCAATGCACGATTGAACCTACCCACCAACAACCATTGAGAACGAAGCGATACAGCCACTGCATCCAGGGAACTTGGTTTGCGAAAATCTCTGGTTTAACCGGTTGCCATGCATTGTCTTCATCTAGCTTGTTGGTATGAGCATGATGGTGATTGTGCAGAATTCGCCAACTGTGGAAGGGATAAATGAGTGGCAAAAATGCCAAATGCCCCACAAGGTCATTAACCCAACGTCGGTTAGCAAACGAGCGATGACCACAATCATGACCAATCACAAAAAAACCAGTCAGTGCTGTGCCAGTGAAAATCCACAAAGGGGGTAAAAGAAACCAGGGGGCTAATGCCAAACCCCAGTAACCCAAGCAAACCATTAAGACATTCACAATCAACAACGTCCAAGCTTTGCGACGGTTTTTCTCAAAAACCTCACGCGGCAGAGTCCGCAAAATGTCTTTCAAGCGCAGGGGATCAGCATTAGCTGTAGAGGCTGAGCTTGGGATTGTTTCTCTATTTACCGATATAGTCATGAAAAGGTTAACTTCTCCAGCATTCAGTTGAGTAAATCACGAGTATGTAGGTACACAAAAAACCTGCCAGGTTACACACTCTGGCAGGCAGTGTTTTATTATCTGCCTGATAGTTGAGTCAGTAATATCACGAGCAAAAACACCCAGCAGGGTTTCCAGGGTTAGGGGTAGTACATCTGACGACAAAATCTTCTACTGCCCCTGAAGACTAACATCAGGCTGAACGGAGTCCAGCCGTTGCTTTTTGAGTATTTGCAACTGCCGCAATAGGGATTCAACCTCTGCTTGTAAATGCAAGTACTCAACTTGTTGGTCAGCCTGATAGAGAGATTTCATTAATCTAATCAGGCGGGGGTCGTCAGTTGCGACTGTCGAGCTATTTCTTATGGCTTGGGAGTCACCGATTGAACTTGGCGAGTCGATTAGACCAGATGAACGAGTTGACATTAGCTCTTTATAGTTATTTCTGCTTACTCACACCACTGGTCATTGTAGTTCAAACATCAAGCTTTGTTACATTGAATATGCCGATTTTCTAGCTGCTTGAATAGGGAGTAGGGGAGAAGGGGAAACTTGGTTGGCATGTTGCTTAAGATCTGAAGTGCAATGCTACTTGACTGGATTCGTTCTTAAGTTAGCCAGCTTCGTCTTTGCTCAAGCCAGTGTGAAGTTTTTGCATATCTCCCTTGGAGTGAGAAATATAAACACCAGTAAATAACCTAGATAGTCTGGCAGTACCTTATGATCAGATGCCTAAGGCTGAGGTACAACGTCTTGAGGATGCGATCGCTCTAATTGACTGACAATGAAATCACTGTCCTCTACCAGCTACATATACCGACTCGACCAGATTGGGAACCCGTTGCAAGTGCCATTACTCGCTGGTCTTGCGGATGTCTACGTTGATGGCAAGTATATACTATCTACCAACATTGCTACGGGGCCGACCAAAGGACAGATGGAGTTAAGGTTAGGGGTTGAGCAAGCTATCAAAGTTGCCCGGAACATGAGCTATCAGGAAGCTCGGTACGGCGAAACACTTGTTGCCTTCAATGAATTGCACCACCAGATTCAAATTGATAGGGCTAACTGTCTATCTAGAGAGGCTCGAATTGAAGTACGGGAACGCCTCCCTATCTCTGGAGAAGATGCAAAAGTGGATATTCAGAGCGATCGCGTCTTACCTGAGTGGGAGAAGTATGAACAAGAGGAGCGGGGTGTACCAATACGGGGTGGTTATCGCTGGCGGGTGCAACTACCTGGTGGCGAACACAGAACGGTATCGGTGCAATACACCATTAAGACATTTGTAGATAGTGAGCTAGTTGATGGGAATCGACGGGAGTAAATGTAGTACACCTTGAGTGATGTTTTTGAGAACTATGGAGCATCGAAGAGAGACTTTTGCTATGCAGCCAGAACCCTTACAGCAAATCATGGGCTACTACATTGAGGATGCTAAAAAATATCTCCAAGTGATCGAGCCGCATTTGCTAAATCTGCCAAGTACCATTGAAGACCCAGGAATAGTGAGTGAGCTATTGGGTGCTACTCGTTGCGGTATCGTTGGCGCAGCAAACTTACTCCCTATCAATAGCCTTCACATCAGTAGTATTCATAAAATTGGCTTTTGTTTAGTAGACTGTTTCACGGTTTTCCAGCACGAGAGGCGACTCAGGGTTGATCAAAAGCTAGAAGATTTATTAATGCAAGTGTTTTACACCCTCAATTCATTGATCGAGCAACTGAGGGAACCCTCTCGCTTAACGGAGGCTCAGGCTAAGCAAGTTATGTCAGAGATAGAGTTGATTAGAGAGGCTCTCATGGCTCACGTCAATTGGTTAGTGAAAGAATCGCGTAGTGATAACTCCCTAGAAGTCCCGCGCTTGCCAGATTCAGCAGATGATATTTCCTCTCTGGAAGATTTGGAATCACTGATCGATGAACTCTTGTTAGATAGTTCGTCAGCCTAAGTTATGGCAGACGGCAGACGGCAGACGGCTTTTATGTTTATCACAAGTACGTGGTTGTTTGGGTCCTTAAATCTGTCCTAACCTTTATGGCTACAGCTATATTCAAAAGCGATCGCACAAGCACTTGTTAACCCAAATTTGCGATCGCTCTTAACAATTCAATAATTAATCCTAGATGCACCAGTTTCCATCGTTACACTTCTAGAAAACCGCCCTTTAGTGCGGCGAAGTGGCAAAGCTAGCTTGTCTCAAGGGTTAGTGAGTCAGCCGAGAGAAAGTGGCATCTGGGCTTTGAGATAAATCTCTTCGTAAAGTATGTAGTTTTTTTTTCACTTCCAAATGAGCCTCAAGCTTTACACGATAATGGTTAATGTTCCATCACCCTATCAGTTGCCAAGCATTAGCTATAGATTATCCCCTAGCCTCGGTTCAGAACGATTGTAATTAACTTTGCTACTGTAAGTAGGCAAACCTGTTATCAAGCCAACTTAACTCAGACGAAATTAACTAACTTAACTCTTTTTCTTCAAAGTCTTCTTAGAGCATCGACTGCGGCAAACTTTGTAGAACTCGATTCTTTTGCTCAGTTGGCTCAGAGTAGCTAAAAGCCTTAGAGCTTTGTTTTTATCTACTCTGAGCCAAAACTCTGGAAACAATCTTACAAAATAACTGTATTAAACTATACAAGAAACTTCAGAGTCTAAATAGGCAAAACTTTAAGTTATTTGAAGCTAAATCTATATAGCGCGTCTAAATCATTTGTACAACCAACTGGCTTCATTACCTAATACTTGATGTTTGTGAAAAATTTTTGGCTTGTAACTCTTAAGTTCTGACCTTTGCTTTTTCTGCTTTACCTGAGTTGTACGACTCAATTAGACGCGCTATAGTTTTTGTCTACCTGAGTGCAATGGCTTCAATTTATGAGTAAATTCAACTACGAATTAGTATCAACTACTACATCCAGTCAAGCTATTAGCATACTTGAAACTATACCTGTTGAAGTAAGGACATGGGCGGCAAGCATCCCCTTAAATCAACGTCACTATATTTTATCGCTATTATTTCATTTAATATCTGAAAATGCTCCAGAAACCAAGGCTGAGATTCTAGATGATTTTACAGCAGATAACTTAGTAGTAAAAATCCTTCAAGACCAAGTACCAGAACGACTAGTAAAACGATATTTAAAGAAGTTCCATATTAATAAGGAGTTGGATGAATATGTTCTAAAAAATTATGTTAAACAATTTTATATTCATTCTAGCCGTGATTTAAACCAACAGCCTTATTTTTATTTGGATTCGGTTATTCAATTAGTTCACAATGCAGAAGAACGTAATAAGTTCTTCTATTATATTTTAGGCTGCGAAATCTTAAAAATGATGTTTCAAATGAGTTGGTTGCAGCATGAGCAATTGTATCAACTACAGAAGCATCAAGAGAGTTTTTTGAAGACATATATTAAACCGATTCAATATGCTCATAAAATCAATAAAATCATTGTTCCTAGACATGAAAATGTGTTTTTTGCTAAGCGTGATTACTTTATAAAAAAACCAAGGATTAAAAGTGAAAAATTAAATAGCTTAGTAATAGATACGTTTACGACCTATACGGTAACTAATTTAGGTTTTTTAATTATTCATCACCTCAATTTTTTGGTTTTTGATTATGACTATATTTATAATTCTGAGCCAGAAGGCATTTTTACATAATAGTTTGAATTGGGGGCGGAAATCCTCTAGCTCTAAGTCTTGGTAGGTTCACTAGCTACACATGGAACCTCCTCAGAGTGTTGTCCTGAAGACGGCATCGGGCGGTGTAGCCCCGTAGATACAGGGAGCCAAGCCTAAAAGAGAATTAAATTATCGTGTGAATGTGGACACTTGAGAGTGTTTTTGATAGCTTGATAATGGGTGTAAATGTGAAAATCAGCAGCCTACCTAGAGTGCATCTTTAAAACGCTTAAAACTGACTGCTCCATTTGGGCAGAAATCTAGTCTCTAAGATAGATAGAGTTTGTCGCTTCTACCACAACACAGCTTAACCTAACTTCTGCCTGAATTCACTCCTGACTAGCCTGTAAAAAAAAGCAATATAGATGATTGGCTAAACACTGTAAGCCACCGATAAGGTGTACGCTGTCAGTACTGACTTAGCAGCAATTTGGGAACACATTTTGGGTGTTCAATGCAACTTAGTCATGTATCGAAGTGTAGTGACTAAGGCACCACAGTCTAGCAATCCTTTAGAAATGCTTGAACTATCACTGACATAAGGTAGTCACTTCATGATGGACTAACAGACTTAAGCTTTCAAGTTAATCCAAACAATGCTCATCCGCAGGGTGATGCAATCAACTCTCAATGGCGCAACTTCCTAAGAGTTTGCCCCAGTCTATATTGTGCAAGGATTTTGAGGATAACTACACATGAGTAAAATATTGCTTGTCGAAGACAACCCTTCTCAGATGGCGTTGATGGAGAGTTACCTACGTGAGAGCGGTCATATCGTCATTCGTCTATCTGATCCCAAGAGCGCTTTTAATAAAGTAATAGAACAACAGCCTGATCTCATTGTTACAGATGTTGTGATGCCTGGAATGAGCGGATTTGAGTTGTGTCGTAAACTCAAAAACAATACAGCTACGGCTAATATTCCTGTTATCATTTGTTCTTCTAAAGATCAGGAAATTGACCGCCTCTGGGGTATGAAGCAAGGGGCAGCCGCCTACTTGACCAAACCCTTCTCACGAGAACAGCTACTTCGTACCGTTCAATTAGCTGTGGTGTGAACTACCACTCATCCTTCGGCGCATAGTCTACTTGTTTGGAGTGATTAACAGTTTGCCAACCATAAAAGGTTGAGATTTTCACTCCAGAGCCATCAACAGAAGGAATACCATACGGGATTTCTCCATAGTTGTCATTCATGTGCGCCATGAATACAGGTAGCGTTCTGGGTTCGTAGTCTTCTGGTTTATCTGCCCTGAAAAAGGCTAACTGACAAGGCATAATGCTTAGGGGTAAGTTTAGTCCTAGATTTGCCAGAAGCAATTGCGTCCAACTACCTGTAGTAATCACCAACTTGGCAGCAGAATAGGTTTCGAGTTCAGTTCAGACTTCGACGCGATCGCTTTTGCACGATACTTGAATAACCGGGGTAGTAGCTTGTATTACCGCCCCCCTTTGCCTGTGCCAAACGGATGTGAGCGAGACACCGTAAGATTGTGCCATAACTTAACGGCTGCTATGTTGCTTAATCTGTAGTTCTATTTCCCAGAATTTAAAAGGTTTTCAACCCGCCGAGAAAGAACTACCTGAATATGCTTTTTCCTAGCCTGGGTTGACAGTTCACTAAGCTGTTCATTTAGAGAAACACCAGACCTCAAGTTATTTAGAAAGCCTGTAAATCCTAGAAAAGCTAGTTCACAGATTGCTTGATGGCTAAACTTTCCATAAAAATAACCACCGTGAACATTTATGTTTTCAGAGCCACGTTTGAAAAAATAAGCATTAATTAGCCGAAAGTAATCCCAATAATTCAGAACAGGTTTTCTAAGCGCATAGCTAACTATCCCCTCCGATTGGCTTCCTTCTTGAAGTGTGAAGTCCGTATAGTCTGTGCAGTCAAAATAGGTAAATAGATCTGCAACTGGCAAATCTTCAACTAAATTTGACTTATCTTTTTCAACTGTATTTGGAGGTCGTAGTTCAGTTAAATTTCTATGTTCCTGATTTGAAACACGAATTTCAAGTTCTAGATAAGGCTTCGTAAGCGCTCCATTTTTTAAATTGACTATTCCATAGTCTTGCTCTTCCAGTTTCCGAACTCGACGGTCATCTTTATTCTCAAAACGCCTAGCTGTTAAATTACCTAGTCTATAACCACTGAAGCGGGTTCTTGCTGGAAAGCTGAAATAATTTGCGGCTGTTGAGGCAAGACGTAATGCTAAATCTCCCTCATTACTGAAGACATAAGCTTCCTCACATCGACGTAGAGAAGACCTTAAAAAATTGCTTCTCCGAGGCATGATCGATTCTGTGGGAATATCAGGCGCAACTAGAATTAACCTACCCAGAGAAAAAACACGACCAATCTCTGAAGAGGGATTCTTTTGAATTGAGTTTGGATCAAACACGTCAGAAAGGATGCGTATCGTGTTTGTAACTACCATGCATCCCATACTATGACCGATGAAATTTAATTTAATCTTAGGAATTTGGTTGATGATTTCTTGTTCTATTTCTGCTTTCTGGTTTGCCTTCTTCCAGAGTGCCATTCTTTTGGCTCTATCTGCAGCTTGCCATGCTTCCTTAGTTTCTCCAATCTCATTGAGTAAATCTTCTGTTAGGTTTTTGGTTTCAATGAGATCAAAAAGTTTAGTTTCAAATACGGCTTGGTCGAGTTGCCTCAGTAACTCAACTAAATCTAGAACACCATAGTTAGTTGCTCGGTAATTGTCGCGCAAGTAGGTAGCCAGTCTTAAGGCAATTAGAGCTAAAACTATAGCCAAAGAAGCGACAAATAGAATGAGAAGGAGTACTAGTAAAGTTTGGGGAATAACTGGACTATAAATTGCAACTGCACCTATTAATAGTCCCAGGAATAGTACCCAAAGCGGCAATCGAGGCAGTAAGGGAATAGCATCTCCTAATTTCAGGAGAACTAGCGTAGCAAAAATCGCAAAGATGCCAATCGATAACAATACGGCTAAAGCAGAAAAGGTACGAGGTTGTACAAGTATTAATACGGTTGTAATGATGCCAAGTACTAAGGCACTACTGAAAATCCCTGTTAAAAGAGTCGGTAGCGACTTAAGTGCGTATCCTAGTTTATCTTTAAACGCAATAGCTTTTTGGTTAGAAGGCTCACGATCAGGCTCATCTTTCATCGGGTTTTCAGAGGGCCAACAGTACCCAAGAAAAACTGAGCTTTTTGGTTGACAAATACTGGTAGCGTACTTGTGAATAATTCTAAAACGCTCTTTTGCATCAGAGCGTTTAGTCCCATAACCATGTATTGATACCACAATTTGTGGGTTGTCACTTTCTGCCAAATACCGCGCCATTTCTCTAAGTGACTCTTCTACTGAAGTATTTGGATAGGTAGGTTCATCTTCGACGTTAATGGATGCCGTACTTGTTACATAGTATCCAAGAAGATCTTCGGTAAAGCCCTGAATTGGATCAATAGAGAATGCTGAATCGGTCATCGGTTTATTCTTGCTGCAAGTCTAGGTATTGAGTTGATGAAAGGAAAGAAGATAAAGACTACTCAACTTAGCTTGCCAGGTTGACCACTTGCTGCTACCTAGTTGACTAAAAGTTTAAAAGAAAGCTTACTTAAAGCAACCTGGAAGCGTGAGTTGATTTACCTTTAGTCACCCCTTTAAAAATCCTGAATGAGCTATACAATAGCTTGGATTCATTTAGACATAAAAACCTACGCTATAGCAGATTTGAGACATAATTTAGCATAGAAATTTACACAGTCTAAACTCGCGATCGCATCTTCTAAGGTACTCCCAAAAGAAGCGATCGCAAAATCCAAACCGTACCAATCCCAGTTAGCATTGCCAAAATCAAGTTGCCACTTCTGATTGCTACTACAACTGTTGCTAGTGCGGCACCTACCTCAGCTAGACTCTGCGTTAGTACGGTTGGTGCAACGATAGAGATAAGAACAGCACCGGGAATCTGATTTAACCAACTCCTCATCCGATTGGAAAGAGTGACTCGGTTCATCAGCCATAGCCCAGCAATACGGGTGGCATATGTCACTACTGCCATTCCCAAAATTACCAGAAGCGTTGTTGAATCAATCTGCATCACGTATCGCCCCCACAGAACTCCCAGCGATTCCCCCTAGCAGGATGTACCACTTACCTGGTAACCAGTAAGCCGTAGCCACAGCAACAATTGCCGCCACAGTCCAAGGTAAAAAATTGGATTTACCCCGCCACAGCGAGACTAGCAACACAATAAATACGGCTGTAAAGGCAAAATCTAAGCCCCACTGTGCTGGATCTGTAATCTTACTGCCAAGCAGTTGCCCAACAACTGTTGAACTAACCCAAGCGATAAACGTCATTAAGCCAGTTCCTAGCAAAAAGCCAGCATTGGGTTTTCCTTTGGCAAACTCAGCCATCGTTAGCGCCCAACTTTCATCGTTGAGGAAGAAGAAACAACCGTAAGCTTTCCAGGTAGGCAGTTTCAAAAACCAAGGGCTTAAGGAGGCACTCATCAAGATGTGTCGCAAGTTAATCACCAACGTGGTGAGAAGGAGTGTTGCAATCGGTAGTGGTGAGTGCCATAACTCCACCGCAATAAACTGGGATGCACCTGCAAAAACCAAACTACTCATTAAGAACGCTTCAACTAAGCTTAGTCCCGCCTGACGCGCAAGCACACCGAATGAAACACCATACGTGAAGATAGAAAGCGCCAGGGGAAGACTTCGCTTAATCCCAGCGATAACACCACTCCAATCAGCGGCTACTGGTTCTTTCATGAGACTGCAAAGGTTAAGTTAAGTGGATTACATCTTGCAGCTTAGGTAGTCTAAGTTAAGCCGTCTTGTACATTATTGCTCCCAAGGTAGTATTGCCTTAGCGTGACTTAAGAGCTTAAGTCAGTGCCATTCTATTTATTTCACTCGTTGCAATATCGTTCGTTTTGGGTCAAGAATTTTTTGACCAACACCGGGAAACTTAACAGCAATACTAATCTTGCTTCCTGAACCGAAAACATGCGTCACTTCGCCAGTACCAAAGAAATCATGAATCAGCAACTCACCAACTTTCCAGTCTGCTGATTGTTTTGTTGAGCGTTTAGTCGTTTGCTGTCTGGGTTCTGTAGCTGAAGTCAGAGGTTCACTACTGGCTTTAACTTTTACTAGTGTGCTGCTGATGAGTTCTTTCGGTATTTCTCCAAGGAACTGAGAACGTACAGCCGCTTCACGATTACCATAAAGCCGACGCTCACGAGCATGGGAAAGATACAGTTGTTCTTGAGCGCGGGTAATGCCGACATAACACAAACGACGTTCTTCTTCCAATGCCGCAGGGTCATCCATTGAGCGGAAGTTAGGGAATAACCCTTGCTCTAACCCTACCAAAAAGATTACTGGAAATTCTAATCCTTTAGCTGAGTGGAGTGTCATTAGAGAGACGGCTTTTTGCCCATCTTTTAAGTCATCCAAGTCTGAGGCAAGGGAAGCGTTGGCGAGAAACCCTCCTAAGCTTGTATCTTCGTTCTCTTCCTGAAATTGGAGAACAGCGTTATAAAGTTCGGAGACGTTTTCTAGTCGGTTCTCAGCTTCATCAGTGCCTTGTTTTTGCAAGTCCTGAACATAACCTGACTCTTCCATAATCCCTTTGACAATTTCAGCGGCTGAGAAGTTCTCAACTTGCTCTTGCCACCGTGTAATTAAATCAGCAAAGCTATTAACACCCTTGGCTGAACGTCCCGCTAGAGTAGCCACTGAGGTTTTGTCGCTGAGGATTTCCCACAAGGGGACACCTAATTGTTGTGCAGCACCAACAAGGTTATCAATCGTCGCTTGACCAATGCCGCGTCGGGGGGTGTTAATAATTCGCAGAAGGCTAACCGTATCATCCGGATTTGCGATCGCTCTTAGGTAAGCCAACGCATCTTTAATTTCTTTCCGGTCATAGAACTTTAACCCACCAACAATAATGTAAGGAACTTTACCTCGCAAGGCATCCTCAAAGGGACGAGATTGAGCATTAGTACGGTAAAGGATGGCAAAACTTCCCCAGTCCAGTTCCGGGTTTTGTTCTTCCATTTTACGGATTTGGTTCACAACAAAGTGCGCCTCGGCAACTTCATCGTCTGCTTTGTGACAATAAATTTGTTCTCCGATACCGCGTGTTGCTTTCAGTACCTTATCAATACGCTGGGTGTTGTTCTCAATCAAGTAGTTAGCGGCTTGGAGAATGTTTTCTCTAGAACGATAGTTTTCCTCCAATTTCACCATTGTTCGAGTATCATCATCCGGCAAGCCATCACCAAAGTCTTCTTGAAATTCTAATAAGATGGTGTAGTCTGCCATCCTAAACGAATAGATGGATTGGTCAGCATCTCCCACTACAAAGATTGAGCGATTTTGCCAATTCCACTCACTCTTTCTCGTTTCTCCATTGGTAACAAGTAAGCGAATCAAATCATATTGAATTCGATTTGTATCTTGATATTCATCGACCAAAATGTGTTGAAATTGTTGATGCCAATACCCTAAGACAGATTCATTCTGTTGGAATAGCCGGACGGGTATCAAAATCAAGTCATCAAAATCAAGAGCGTTGTTAGCCGCTAGTTGGTCTTGGTAAGAACTATAGACTTGAGAAAGCACTCGCCCTTTGTAATCAGGCTGATTTTTCTCAATATCATTAGGTGTTAAACCTTGGTTTTTCGCGTTACTAATGGCGTAGCGCATCGAACGAGGGTTAAATTTTTTATCGTCCAGGTTTAACTGTTTAGTGACAATATTTTTAACGAGACTCTGGGCATCTGATTCGTCAAAGATAGAAAAACTACGTTTCCACTGATGTCCTTTGTCGTCTTGATATTTATTGATATCGAAACGCAGAATCCGCGAAAATAGGCTGTGGAATGTACCAATCCACAACGGCTTGATGTAGGTTTTGTAAACACGCGATCGCAACTGGACTTGCTCCTCGGCTGGCAGTAGTTCCAAGCGTTGACCGTGTTTTGAAAGCGCCAGTTGTTGAGCGAATACTTTCTCAATCCGCTCTTTCATCTCCCGTGCAGCTTTATTAGTAAAGGTTACCGCGAGGATATTTTCCGGAGCGACCTTGTGCTTGAGAATTAGATTGGCGATTCGATACGTTAGCGCCCTCGTCTTGCCGGAACCTGCGCCAGCAACTACAAGTAAAGGTCCGCAGTAATGTTCGACAGCGCGACGTTGGGAGGAATTGAGGTGGCTGAGGAAGTCAGTGGTTTGAGTCATGGCGACGCGAGGCGACTGGGTACCGTCTTTGGAAGAGAGTCTGTTCTAGTCCAAGGTATCGTATCTTCTCACAATACTGTATGGAAAAAGGCGATCGCCTAGCGCTGCTGCAAGCAGAACGCTTCTCAGCACAGGTGTAATCCCTACCCCAGACGTGTTTGTACATCGGAGTCGATAATAGGGATGAGATAAGTAGATTAACTTAAAAAACAAACATATTGACCTAACCCCCCAACCCCCTTCCCTACCAGGGAAGGGGGAGTCAGGTTACCCACTCAAGAGCAGGAGAGGGGCTAGGGGAGAGGTCAACGTTTAACGTTCTCTTGAGTTGAGTTACTTACCAACAAAAAAACGCACAGATGTAGAGTGCTAACCAGGAACACAAGAGCCAATTCGTAGGGAAGCAGCACAAATTGTGATGATTTCTACACAAGTGAGTGAGCTTGAACTGGAAGACTTTCAAGGCAAGGTTACCCAAAATGTTGTGCTACCTAATGTAAGTTGGCAGACCTACAAAGCCTTACTAGCTGACATGGGCGACCATCGTGCCACCCGTCTCACCTACAATCGGGGAGTCCTCCAAATCAAGCTGCCATCCAAGCTTCACGAAATTATTAATCAGTTGTTGGCAAGAATTGTCACTACTTTAACTGAAGAACTGGATTTGGATGTGATCAATTTGGGTTCGACAACCCTAGAGCGAGAGGAACTCGATCAAGGCGCAGAACCAGATACGTGTTTTTATATTCAAAATGCTAACCAACTCCAAGGACTCGATCCTGAGATTCCTGAAAATTTGCCACCCGATCTGGTGATTGAAGTCGATATTACGAGTCCTTCCACCCGCAGAATTGAGGTTTACCAAGCGTTAGGTATCCCTGAAGTTTGGTGCTACACGAAAAAACAGGGTTTGAAAATCTATCACCTGCAAATCGATGAGTGCGATCGCAACTATGTCGAGTCAGCATTTAGCCTCGCCTTTCCAAAGGTGTCTGCTGCGGTACTCAACCAATTTTTGCTTTCACGCCAAACTCAAAACGAAAATACGGTAATTCGTGCTGTCCGAACTTGGATTCAAAGTCAGGTTTCTTGATTCGTGCACAAGGTCTAATATTCTATTTACCTTGCTGTGGAATGGAAAATCTAGTAATTATAATCAGCACTAAGACTTGTGGCAGGACTCTGAGAATAAGATGATAGACACACCAACGATTAAATTCACATTTGCGGTTAATGACCCAGAACTAGACGATGAGGAACGGCAAGAGACAGCGCGAAAGCTTCTGCGTGAACTGCGCCAACTCGATGAAGTAGAAAATGCTGACTTTGCCAAAGACTCGGACTTAGAACCGGGAGCTAGGTCAGTCCTAGCAACTATAGTGGGAGTTCTAACGGCTGAAGTTAGTATAGAAAACATTCAGAAGGTTTTGGGCTTTATTGGCGATCGCATTCCGAATAAACCCGTCGTTATTAAAGTAAAAGTGGGCGAACAGGAAGTCGAGATTGAAGCGAAAAGCCGTAAGGAGTTAGAAGACGCCGAGCAAGTTGTTCGTCAACTTTTAGAACAGATGCAAGAATCTGACGATGCCTAAGAAAGTAGCACTGCTGATTGGGGTCAGTCAGTACGAGGCAGGTTTGCCTGCACTTCCGGCTGCTCCCAATGATGTGGAAGCAATGCGGCGTGTGTTGCAAGACCTGAACATCGGTGGTTTTGATGAGGTGGAAACCCTGATTGACCCCGACCCAGTTACCATGCAAATAGCCATTGGCAAGCTGTTGAGAGGTTGTCAAAGGGAAGACCTTGCATTACTTTTCTTTTCGGGTCATGGCATCACTAATGATGATGGCAGACTCTATCTGACAACTCGTATCACTGATGAAGCCGCATTCAAGGAAACGTCTGTACCCGCTAGTTTCGTACATGACGTGATGAATGACAGTCGGTGCAAGCGACAGGTCGTTATTCTCGACTGTTGCTACAGTGGTGCGTTTGCGGCAGGCTGGCAGCCTAAAAGCGGTGGTGCTGTTGATATTAAACGGGAGTTAGGGGGCGAAGGACGAGCAATTCTCACCTCTTCAACTGCCTTGCAAAAATCCTTTGAGCATGAAGGGTCGGGAATTTATACTCGCTTCCTAGTTGAAGGGTTGGAGACAGGAGCAGCAGACACAGATGGAACGGGTACAATTTCCATCTTGGAGTTGCACGACTATGCCAAGGAGAAGGTGCAGGCGGCTAAACCCGCGATGAAGCCAGAAATTTACTCGCACAAAGAAGGCTTCAATATTACCCTGACTCGTTCGCCTGTAAACGACCCTGAATTGGAGTATCGCCGAGAGGCTGAGAAATGGGTTAAGAAGCGTCAGGGTGAAATTTCTCGTATTGGTCGCACAGCTTTAAACAAGTTAGCAACAAGGTTGAAGGTATCGCCGGAAGTTACCAAAAGGATTGAAGCGGAAGTTCTAGCACCCTACGAGGAACACAAGGCAAATCTCAAGGAATACGAAGAGGTATTGATTGAAGCACTAGAGCAGGAATCTCCTCTGAGTGAAGTGACTCGCGAGGAGTTGAAATATTTTCAGCAAGTTTTGGGTCTGACTGATGAAGATGTAGCGGGAATTGAAGAGTCAATTCTTTCGGAGCAAGAAGCAGAAGAAGTAAAAACACATCCAAAAACATCTAAAAGCTCTGCTTTTTCTGATGAAGACACTCCAAAATCCCAAATCCCAAATCCCAAATCGGATGATCTTAGTTCTGAAAAGAATGTAGACTACACACGACTGCGGAATTTACTAGCAGATGGGAAGTGGAAAGAAGCAGATCAGGAAACTCTCGCTGTAATGCTTAAGGCAACAGGACGAGAAAAAGAAGGTTGGCTAAATATCGAGTCTATTGAAACGTTTCCTTGTACAGACCTCCGCACGATTGACCGTCTTTGGGTAAAATACAGCGATGGGCGCTTCGGTTTTAGCGTACAGAAGCGCATCTGGGAGAGCGTAGGGGGAAAACCGGGCAAGTACGATGAGGAAATCTACAAAAAGTTTTGCGATCGCGTGGGGTGGCGCTTGAAAGGAGAATGGTTAACCTACTCCCATATTTCTTTTTCCCTTTTCGTTGCCCATTCGGGACACCTCCCTTTTGTGCTGCTGGGGTTTGGTGTGGGAAGGAAGATTCTCTTCTCTCGCGTCGAGACTTGTAAAGTGTAGCATTTAAGGGTTTCAGTTTTTTATAAAGATTTGCTACTAAGACAAATTCCACGAAGCAACGCCCTTTCTAGCTTTCCGTTACCTGGCACCGCAACCGCTGCGAAAGCATGACTCCTGCCGCAGGCTGGTTATAACAATTAGCAAAGACAAACTTTTCTGCAACGGCTTGCACCTCCGAATCGGGTGCTTTCCACTGCGCCCAAGGTAAAGCCATCTGTCCCGGAGAAGACTTTTTCGGCTTTCCCTTAACCACTAATCTAGCTAATAACTGACTCCCCCAATGATTTTTTGACTCAGGCTTCGGCTGGGTTCTATATTTTTTACAAAATCCTCGATACTTGGCAGCACCTTCCTCCAGTGTCTTTCCCAACGCCAAAAATGCTGGATGCCACTGGGTTAAACCCTCATCGCTCAATCGGTCGTATATCCCGTAGTTGCTGAAATCATAGAAAAATCCTTGTTGCATTCCAGCCGCTTTTGGGTTGGCATGGATGTATCGCAGCGTATTTAATGCCCTTCGCTTATCAGTATTGGCAAACCCTGTACTGTGATAGCGCTTTTCCCAAAAATGCCCCGTCCGATTGAGCATTCGATTGAAGCACATGGCAGTGTACCAATTCAGCAAATGCATGATTTTGGGTAAATCTTCGCTTCGAGTCGGTTCCATCAAATAATGGACGTGGTTGCTCATGATGCAGAGAGCATAGAGTTTAAACCGCTACTTGTCTTGTGCTTTCTTAATCGCATAAAGAAATACCTGTCGGCACTCCAAGTGGGTTAGGCGAAACTCCCGATTATTGCAACGAGTCGTGATGTGGTAACAATATCCGGGTTGAAGCTGACGGGATTGGCGAGGCATTGGTAAAAGCAACACATCTGGTATCAGTACAAGAAGATAGCAGCAAAGTGTTTGTCTCTTTTGCGATCGCCTGGAGTCAACGGGAGCGATCGCACAACTACCCACAACACCTTACCGTTTTCTACCCGTTCGTTCTTTAGCTTTTTCATAAGCAGGGTCATGCTCATCAAAGCTAACCACATAAACCCGTTTAGGTGATGGGGTTTCGTAGACACGATACACCAACCGAAAAGAAACACCTTCCCAATCTATGTCCAAGGTACGATAATCCCTCAGCCGTCCTGTCAAAGCATGATTAGGCAACCCACTACAACCGTAAGGATCGGCAGATAGAATAGGACGGTATTCATTGAGAAAATTTGTTCTGAGTTCCGGTGGCAATGCTGGTAAATCTTCACTTATTACCAAGGCGTGAGTCTGGAAAAGATACTTAGATCTAATAGCCAATTTGCCTCCAGACCTAAGTTAACTTGAAGGAGTATCAGACTTTCCAGCAGCCAGTTGCTCGACATTTTGTGCAGCCTGACTCACCGTCATAATTTTCCAACCCTGTTGCCTCAAAGCTTCAATTTCCGGGTCAAACTCTTGCTCATCTTCTACGATAGTAATCCCAAAAGTTGGGTCATCTACGTCTACATAATCGTTAGGATCGGGTAGCCTAAGACCGCGTTGGGCCTCCCTGATAATGCGGCTAAACAAATCCCGATGCGCTTTGTGGTCAGTCGGAGCAACTTCAAGTTCCATCCGCAGACTCTGCAATAGAGACTCTAACTCGTCAAGCGTGTAAAAATGATGGCGAGTAATCTCTTCTACCTGCGAGTTACTGACTTCCATAGCTTTATCAGATGGTCTATTCAGTTTATCGTAGCAAAGTCAACCCATCTGCCTTTCAAGCTAAATCAAGGGACACACTTACCGTTACCTCTGAATCCTAAAAGAAGCGAAAAATTTGCGGCTTCCATCCGAATCCAACATAACCTTGCTGCTAAAGCTTCCATTGGGTAAACCAAACGCTCAGCCGCATCCAGACTTTTAGGTGACTGAAGTATGACAACCGAAAAAATTGCTCTAGTAACTGGCGCTAACAAAGGGATTGGATTCGAGATCGTCCGACAACTTGCACAAGCAGGATTTCAGGTATTTTTGACAGCACGCGATCGCCAACGTGGAGAGGAGGCGAGGCAAAAATTGCAACAGGATGGATTCAACGTCGCATTCCTGCAACTCAATGTGGCAGATGAAACGAGTATCGATCAACTAGCAAAGGAACTCGCATCGCAGATTGACCATCTAGATGTGCTTGTCAACAACGCAGGTATCCTTCTAGATGAATCAAATGCCTCAATCCTTGACGTGGAACCAGCAACAATTCTAGAAACCCTGCAAACAAACACAATGGGACCACTTCGCTTAATCCAGAAACTTGTCCCCCTCCTTACCAAAAGCGATGCCGGAAAAGTAGTTAATGTCTCCAGTGGTGGTGGTCAACTAACAGACATGGGTGATTGGGCACCTGCTTATTCCCTATCGAAAACCGCCTTAAATGCCGTGACAGGCATGATGGCATCAGCACTTAAGGATAAACACATCGTTGTGAACTCGATTTGTCCGGGTTGGGTTCGTACTGACATGGGTGGCTCCAGTGCTTCGCGCTCCGTTGAACAAGGGGCTGACACTGTAACGTGGCTAGCGACGGAAGCGCCCTTCGACTTAACGGGTAAATTTTGCGCGATCGAAAGGTCATTCCTTGGTAAGAATGAGAGGCTAATCGAGTCGCTTGGCGTAAGGCGATCGCAATTAAGATGACTCGATACCATGACGGAAATAAAACAATCAGGAGGAAGACGAGTGAACAACGTTGTTGGTTTTATCGGTTTAGGCAGCATGGGTTTGCCAATCGCCACGAATCTTGTTGATGGCTATAAGCTCCGAGTCTATAACCGAACACCTGAGAAAGCCCAATCGCTTGTAAATAAGGGTGCCGAATTAGCAAATAGTCCGGCTGATGTGGTGGAACCGGGTGGGGTTGTAATCTCAATGCTGGCAAACGATCAGGCTCTCGAAGAGGTTGTTTTGAGCGAAGGTGGCATCCTGGAAAAGCTTGGTTCTGGTGGCGTTCATATCTCAATGAGTACCGTTGCACCCGCTACAGCTCAGCGTTTAGCCCAACAGCACGAACAACAAGGCTCATATTACCTAGCAACACCTGTATTTGGGCGACCTGAGGCAGCAGCAGCACGGAAGTTGTGGATTTGCCTCTCAGGAAATGAAGCGGCTAAAGAACGAGTGCTACCGCTTTTGAATGGATTAGGGCAAAAAGTATTCGATTTTGGAGAGCAGGTTGGTGCGGCAAATGTTGTCAAGCTTACAGGCAACTTCCTCATCGTCTCAGCCCTCGAAGCGATGGCAGAAGCCTTTACTCTTGCTGAGAAGAATGGAATTGAGCGAACTCAGGTGGCTGAGCTATTTGGTCAAACCCTCTTTGCCTGTCCTATTTATCAAAATTATGGACGTGCGATCGCTCAAGAGCAATATGAGCCAGCAGGTTTCAAACTGTCTCTGGGGTTGAAGGATGTTGACTTAGTTTTGCAGACTGCCCAGGAAAGCCAGATGCCAATGCCCCTCGCCAGTTTAGTTCACGACCGTTTGATAGCAGCAGTTGCTAAAGGACGGGGAGAGATTGATTGGACAGGACTAGCGCTGGGTGTATCTGAAGATGCAGGACTCAAGTAAGCACTTCAAAATTCAAATTACCAAATTAGGAGAAAAAACTCATGATTGAGCTTTACTACTGGACAACACCAAACGGTCACAAGATTACGATGTTTCTTGAGGAAGCTGAATTGCCCTACACCATCATTCCCATCAATATTGGTACTGGCGATCAGTTTAAGCCCGACTTTCTCAAAATTGCTCCCAATAATCGTATCCCGGCGATTATTGATCGCGAACCTGCTGATGGTGGTGAGCCGATTTCGCTCTTTGAATCAGGTGCAATCCTGCTGTACTTGGCAGAAAAAACCGGGAAGCTGATTCCTTCTGATTTACGCGATCGCGTTGAAATTCTCCAGTGGTTATTTTGGCAGATGGGGGGACTTGGTCCAATGGCGGGACAGAATCATCACTTCAGCCAATACGCTCCAGAAAAACTCCCCTATGCAATTGACCGCTATGTGAATGAGACAGGACGCTTGTATGCTGTCCTGGATAAGCGACTGGCAGATAGAGAATTTGTGGCTGGCAACTATTCCATCGCTGATATTGCTGCCTATCCTTGGATTGTGCCTTATGAACGCCAAGGGCAGAAACTAGAGGATTTTCCAAATCTGAAGCGCTGGTTTGAGACGATTCAGGCACGTCCGGCGACGGTTCGTGCTTACGAGAAGGCAGAGGCATTTAAAAATCAAGCACTCGATATCGAACAGTCGCGCTCGTTGTTATTCAATCAGTCGGCAAAGACGGTGCAGCCCTAAACTTCGCGGCGAAATCCCATCAGTTTTGGTTTCTATGTGTGCCAAAAGACGGAAAAATGAAACCGTGAATTACTTCTTAGGGGACACGTTCCATTGCAGCAATAGTTTTAAGGTTAATACAATAGGGGCGCAAGGAGAAGAATAGAGTGAATCCACCTGCAACTATGAAGAAATTGCTAATGACTGCGCCATTTGTACTGGGTGTGATCGCTTTCGTTAGCTTTGATCTGCCTCAGTCAGCGGTTCTCGGCAAACAAAATCAGTCAACTTCAGCACAGCCGAAAGTAGCAGAGCCAAAAGCGGATGGTTTATTTTTATATGGCGAAGCTCCTCAGCCTAAGCAAACAGGTAAAGGGTATGTGGTATTTCAACGTGAACAGGGAAAAGTGGTAGGAGCCACGTACTTCCCTAGTTCCGAGTTTGAGTGCTTTACAGGTTCCGAAAAAAATAACACGTTAGATGTTAAGTCGGTGGGAGTTGGTGAACCCCAAATTGCGGCAACAAAAATCAATCTGTCAAACCTGCATCAAATTAAATCGATTAGTGCTGATGAGGAACGCTTAATCTCTGTCTGTAAGCAAGAAACAGCTTCACCTATCAACAAGTAACCTCGCTAATTAGTTAACCACTCTACACCGAGTACATAAAGTGAGCAGCATTGCTGGTTCGCTCCAGGCGATCGCATCTCACTCTCTGTGCAACTTGAGCCTCTCCATTAATCTCAGTACTGAGAGAATTAAATATTGATCCAGATACAATTTAATACAAATTAGCGATCGCTAAATCGTAACGGCAACGGGTAAGCGAACTGTAAAGGTAGACCCCTCGCCAACCTGACTTTTGACAACAATATCACCACCCATCATCTGGCAGAAATGGTGTGTTATTGCTAACCCCAAGCCAGTACCACCATACTGGCGGGTTGTCGAGGCATCTCCTTGGGTAAAGGCTTGAAATAAACGCTGTTGCTGCTCATCTGATATACCAATACCTGTGTCTTGTACACTAAAGTCAATCCAGGCTAGGGATTCTAGATTTTGGCTTTGCTCCTGTCCTATTGTTGATGAAGAGTGGGATTGTGAAAGACTGCAATCTTTGTCAGCTACAACACTTTTTAATTCTTGACTTGTAGAACTTACAAAATCATTTGGCTCATGGGTAATTGTCAGCGTTATTTTGCCCTGTTTGGTAAACTTAGCCGCATTGCTCAAGAGATTAAACAACACCTGCCGTAATTTCGTTGGGTCGCTGTACATCGTACCAAGCTGCTCATCACAATGAATCTCTAAGGCATTGCCATTGTTCTCCATCAATGGCTTGACTGTGGTGACAACGTTATTAATTAGCGTCTTTAGTTCAAACGTCTCTAGGCAAAGTGCCATTTTTCCGGCTTCAATCTTCGATAAGTCGAGGATGTCGTTGATCAGTTCCAACAAATGTTTACCAGCCTCGTTGATTGATTGCAGATCACTGATAAACTCTTGGTCATTTATCTCTAAATCCTGGACATCTAGTTGGAGAAGTTGACTGTAACCAATAATTGCATTTAAAGGGGTACGCAGTTCGTGGCTCATATTCGCAAGAAATCGGCTTTTGGCATGACTTGCAGCTTCAGCAACTTCTTTCGCCTGTTGCAGTTCTTGAGTACGCTCAGCTACCCGCTCAATGAGTTGATTAAGAGAAGTCGCGAGTGATCCAATTTCATCGTTAGTGGTAATAGGCGCTCTGAGACTAAAATTAGACTCCCTGGCTACCTCCTGAGCAACTTGAGTAACCGTAACAACTGGCTGAGAGATCGCACGACTGGTACGAAATGCTACAACAGATGCGATCGCAACCGATACCAGCATACTGAGGATAATAATCAGTTTCTCAAGCCCTTGTGCCTCCTCCATCACATTCCCCCCTTGCCGCTCTTGTGCTTGAGCTGTATTGAGGATAGTGGTCAATTCTGTACAGAGGCGTTCCAGGTTCATCGCCTCTTCCCCATGGATAATCAGCAATAGCTGCTTCTGTACAGACTCAACCTCCTCTGGCTTTGTTGGTTGTTGGTAGATGGGTTGTAAACTCGACTCTATGATTTGAACGTAGGAGTTTAAGCTCGCCACATAAGCTTGCAACAAAGCCTTTAAAGTGGTGGAGTCTGTTGCTAACCAGGCAGGATCACTTTCTATAAATCGTTCAATTTGAAGTCGTAGCTTCTTACTTCGAGCAACATTTCCAAGGAATTGAGCTTTTTCTGATTGCAAGTGTCCTGAATTCTCTACTACAGAAGCGAGGTGTGCGCTATGCAACTGCGCTCCAATAACCGCATCTTTGAAATTTCCCAATAGCTGTGCTTGCACATGGGCATCATTCAGTTGCTCAACGCCTTGTCCTTGGTAATAGTCCGCGATAATCAGTCCAGTAAGTGAGCCGATAAATCCAATGCCAATTGCGAGGAAATACCCGTAGCCAATTTTTTGGTGGATACGCCAGGAACCGGCTTTAGGTTTCCAACGTGATGTTAATTCTGAGGTTGGGAATTCGTTTGAGGGCTGAGCGGGGCAAAGCTTGTTAATCTTTGTGTTTCTGTCAGAAGCCGTTAGCTCTTGAGGTTGCATGGCGCAGAAATTCCTTACCCTCTTGTGAAAAGTGGCATCAATCCAGCCATTAAAATCGAGCTAAATCTAAGTTAAGATCTAGCTCAACTTCCTTTATAGCAGCAGTGAATCCTCCGCTACGAGGGTCAGGTTTAGTTTCGTAGTCGATAGCCCACACCCCTAACTGTTTCTATGCGATCGCTACCTAATTTCTTTCGCAACTGACCGACATAAACATCAATGATATTGGAACCCGGTTCATAGTCATAACCCCAAATCCGATTAGGAAGTAACTGTTCGGTTTGATACAAAAGCCTTCAGAGCTTCTCAATACACTGAGATGTTCTACAGAGGAAGCTTCAAATCCTAGACGCTCACTAAATTAATGGATTTGCCCAATGTACAAACCTACCTGCGACCTGCTGATCTAGAGTCAGTAAAAGACTGGCAGCAAGGATGGGCATGGTTAAGCGGAGGAACGTGGTTGTTTTCCCAAGCGCAACCGAACATCACAACGTTGGTCGATCTAGAGAAGTTTGGTTGGTCGGAGATTGAAGTTACACCCGATGGTTTAGCGATTGGTGCGGCTTGTATTCAAAATCAACTATTGGAGTTCTCTTGGCCAGAGAATTGGCAGGGGACAAAAGCACTAGAGAGTGCGGTTTCACATCTGGGTTCCTTCAAGGTGTCCCATATCGCAACAGTGGGCGGTAACATCTGTTTAGCTTTGCCTGTTAGTACCTTTGCCCCAGTGATGATAGCGTTGGGGGCAACCTATGAAATTTGGCATGGAGGTTTTGCCTATCGGGTTCGAGCTTTGGAATTCCAAACAGGTGTTCAGCAAACTATTCTGCAACCTGGGGAAGTATTGAGAAAAATCTGGATTCCTGCCTCTAACTTGGAATGGCAGACAAGCTTTCAGCGAATTTGTATGGCTAGTGATGGTTATGCGTTGTCTACTGTGGTAGCGGCGTTCAATTCTCAGTCAAACCAAGTGCGATTTGGGCTAGGCGCTTGTGTATCTACTCCTCGCTTAGTGGAGTTTACCTCTATTCCCACAGCCGGAGACATTGCTGATGTTCTTGATGAACAACTTCCCCTGCATGATTTTGTGGAAGATGACCGGGGAAGTGCCAGTTATCGCAGACAGATAACGCAAGTATTAATGGAGCGATCGCTTTTCGAGTTATGTCATCCCTAAACTTCCAAGTTAATGGTAAACCTCATACGGCTACCTGTTCTCCTGGCACTAGCTTGTTGAGTTTGTTACGCAGCCTTGGCTGGGTTGGGGTACATCGTGTTTGTGAGTCGGGGGATTGTGGTAGCTGTACTGTTTGGCTGGATGACAAAGCAATTCATAGTTGCATTTGCCCTGCTATGCGAGTGGATGGTCATACCGTTACCACCATAGAAGGACTGGCTCAGGATGGTCAACTTTCCCCAATGCAACAAGCATTTCTGGAGGGACAAGGGTTTCAGTGTGGGTTCTGCACTCCCGGCATGATTATGAGTGCCGAGAAGATAAGCTATGAGTCGGAAGCCGAACTTCGAGAAGCATTGAAAGGAAATTTCTGTCGTTGCACAGGTTATCAGGCAATTGTTGAAAGTATTCTGCTGTGTAAGGAATCAGAAGTAAGTAGGGGGGCACATCAGTACGCCCTTACATCTAACTCTCCCCAAGTTGGGCAGAGTATTCCTAAGCAAGATGGCCCAGCGCTAGTTACAGGAAAACCGTCTTATACCGCTGATTGGAGTCCATCGGGATTACTGCATCTTAAGGTTTTGGGATCGCCTTATCCTCACGCTCGTATCCGTAAAATCTATACGGATAAAGCAAAAGCGCTTCCTGGTGTGCAGGCTGTTTTCACCCATGAAGATGTTCTACGAATCCCCTATACTACAGCAGGTCATGCCGAACCCGTTCCCGATCCACTTGACCATTACCTGCTAGATAATAAAGTCCGTTTTGTAGGCGATCGCGTTGCGGCTGTTGTTGCAGAATCTCCTGATATGGCTACCCTCGCGTGTCAGTTAATCGAAGTTGATTACGAAATTCTGCCCCATGTAATTGACCCCGTTCAAGCAATGCAGGGGAATGTTGTTATTCATGATGAGCCAGAGTCGTACCAAATTCCCGATGCTCAACACAATATTGCTGGAAAAGTTGTTCTAGAACATGGCGACATTGAACAAGGATTTGCTACCGCTGATTTAATTGTTGAAAACACCTATTATCTTCCCGCCGTTCAACACGTTCACTTAGAACCTCATGTCAGCGTCAGTTGGTTGGACGAAGAGGAAACATTGGTGATTCGTTCAAGTACCCAAGTCCCATTTCATGCCCAACGAATAGTTGCTCAAATCCTTAACTTACCACTAGAGAAAGTTCGAGTTTATAAAGCTCAAATTGGTGGAGGATTTGGTAACAAACAAGAAATTCTTACAGAAGATTTGTGTGCTTTAGCAACACTGAAAACAGGCAAACCCGTGCAGTGGGAATTTACTAGGGAAGAAGAATTCACAGCAACTAATAGCCGCCATGCGATGCAGATTCACCTCAAAACGGGGGTAAAAGCAGATGGCACACTCGTTGCTCAAGCGATGGAAGCGATTTCTAACACAGGTGCCTACGGAAATCATGCCGGAACCGTGGTATTCCTGACAGGTTGTTTTCCTCTTGGTTTATACCGTTGCCCTCATCAGCGCTTTTATGGTTGGGGAATCTATACCAATACCATGCCAGCCGGAGCATTTCGCGGCTATGGTGCAACGCAAGGAACGTTTGCTGTTGAATCGCAGATGGATGAAATTGCCCAAAAATTAGGGATAGATCCTTTAGAACTGCGCTTGAAAAATATTATTCATCCCGAAGATGTAATCAAGCTCGGACGTGAAGAAGCGCATGATCATTTTCACTTAATTGGTAGCTACGCCTTACGAGAATGTTTTGAGAAAGTCATTGAAGCGTTAGATTATGTTCCTGGTACGCCACCTGTGGTAGATGGCTATCTTCGACGTGGGTTAGGGTTTGCCGTTTCGATGCAAGGTAGTGGTTTAGCAAAAATCCATAAAGCGGGTGTCAAACTATCTTTAAAAACTGATGGTCACTATGAACTAAGAAGTGGTTCTGTTGATGTTGGTACGGGTTCGGATACATCTTTGCGACAAATTGCGGCTGAGGTCTTGGGCGTTACTGTTGCTGATATTGAAATTATTACAGGTGATACGCACCAAACTCCTTATGATTCAGGTTCTTATGCCTCAGCTACAACGTATATATCTGGTCAAGCTGTGAATAAAGCGGCAAGAGAAATGCGATCGCATCTTCTCAAACTAGCCACAAAACGTTTGCAAACTCAACCCGAACTCATCACGTTTGCTGGTAAAACCGTGAAGGCAAATGAGCAAGAGATTTCCTTGCAAGAACTAGCTGCCTATGCTCAAACTCAGCAAGAATCTCTAACTGTAGAAGTTGAACACGCTGCCGATGAATCATCCCTAACTTTTGCTGTTCAGGGAGTTGAAGTTGAAGTTGATACTGAGACAGGAAATATTAAGGTATTGCGATGCATCCAAGCTATTGATATTGGGAAAGCGATTAATCCGAGAATTTGCCACGGGCAAGCAACGGGTGGGATTGTGATGGGATTAGGCTATGCATTATCGGAAGAACTGCGAATCGATGAGCAAGGACGAATACTCAATCCTACCTTGCGTACTTATCGGATTCCTACAGCAAAGGATGCACCGCCGATGGAAATCATTTTGGTAGAAAAAGACGATGCCTATGGGCCGTTTGGTGCGAAAGGGATTGGGGAGATTGGCACTAACTGTACAGCACCTGCGATCGCAAATGCTGTTGCCCACGCAACTGGTGTCAGGTTGACTCAGTTACCGATGACACCTGAACGAGTTTGGAGAGCGGTTAACAGTGGTTAGTCTTTAGTTAGTAGATTCAAACGTGCTTGAGAATCCGGCAAAACGGCGTTAGCAACTGGAAAAGGCAACTTGCTAGCCCGGAGGCAGACTTGCGATCGCCCCTAGGCTTGTCCTCCGTCTGCTACCAACCAATGATAGCGACACAGTATTAGAGCTAATACCAATATGGCAACGCTAGGAGCTTATCTTCGCTTCGTGTCATCACTTGCGTTAGTGAGTTGAACACAGAAGAGGAGTGTTTGCTGAACTTAATTAAAAAGTCGCACCTTCAGTATTGACTAGGCGAGTCTCGGTAATTTTGCCCTCATTCACCTGTACAGTGGCATAACTCCCATCGCCCAAAAATGAATTTAGGTATAAATCAGAGCCATCCTGGGCAAATAGAGTATATTCTCCAGGAGGTAAGCTCACGAAGAATTTTCCCTCAGCATCAGTACGAATCCGGTCAACTAAATTAGGGTGTTTTTCAGCCTCAGTGATCGACCAACGGGTGCCTTGACTTTTGATTCGCCCTGAGAAAATCCAAACTTGGGTTGAAATGGGACTCGGAGCCGTTCTTGGGCTACTTCTGCCTACCATCGGCATTTGATTGCCCTGTAAACGTGTTACCAGCCCACTGACTCCTTGCTCTTGATTGGATGGCGGCATTCCTTTAAATGATTGAGATACAGGAAGACTCATTGCCATGAGACTCCCCAGAACAAGACAGATAAAAATGCCAATTAATACAGGTTTAAAACGGGAAGTGGACATAAACCTCGTCCCTAAAGTCCCTATCAGAATTTCATCCAGTGTTTTAGCAGGGAGGAAAAATCACTTCTCCTCCCTAGCTCTTGTTAACTCCTATTAAACAATAATGCCTGTCGAATCGGCTGTTGCAGTGAGGATACTTTCTACTTCATTAGCCGTTAGGTTAGGATTAGCGCTGAAGATGAGAGCTGCAACACCTGCCACATGGGGAGTAGCCATGGATGTACCACTGAAGTATTCGTAGGTATCACCCGGAGTTGTAGACAAGATATTAACTCCTGGAGCAACAACATAATCTAAAGGTATTGAACCCGCATCGTTAGAGAAATCAGCAAGCGTCTTAGTGCTATTTACTGCTCCAACTGCGATACCCCACTCATTAGCAAAGTTACCTGGAAAACCAGGCTGACCTGCGTACTCATTGCCGGATGCCATTACAACAACAGATCCCAGTCCGGCTGCGTATTCAATAGCTACTGCCACCTCATCAACTATCGAAGTTCCACCACCCAAACTTAAGTTAATTACATCAGCTCCATTATCAGCCGCATAAGTAATTCCATTGGCAATATCCGACCACGAGCCAAATCCATCTGCATCAAGTACCCTCACAGGCATGATTAGAGCATCGTAGGCAACGCCCGTAACACCGAAGCCATTATTTTCAGCGGCGATGGTACCTGCGACATGGGTTCCATGACTGTCCAAATCCATGGGGTCATTATCTCCATCTACAAAGTCCCAGCCCTGAAAATCATCTACATAACCATTGTTGTCATCATCCAGTCCATTGCCAGCAATTTCACCGCTATTGACCCAGATATTGTCATCTAAGTCACTGTGATTGTAGTCAACGCCACTATCAATTACAGCTACCACTATTCCTTCACCAGTAAATCCTTCCTCCCAGACTTCTGGAGCATTAATCATGTCTAATCCCCAATTATCTCCACCAAGATTCGGGACATTAGGGAAAGGATTGTTCTCTCCAAGGGCACTGGCTACTGCTGCGGCGGCATCAACCAAACCATAGCCATAGTTGATGTTATAACCGTCAGGAAGTGTGAAAGAACTAGTTGTAATGGTGTAATTGCCAGTAGCCCCCGCACCATAACTGGTAGCTTGGATGACATAGTCAATTCCCTCTTCTACTGTGAAGCTCACTTGGGCATTTAAGCCATCAAAGTCATCGTTGAAGGTGATAATATCTCCGGTGTCAGCATTCACTACTTGCAAGTAGGTATCGAAGGCAGAGGAGTCGAGGCTGACCTGCACGACTTCACCAACATCGGCTCCTGTCAATAGGTAGCCATCGGAGTAGCTACCATCACGGTTGGGGTTATTCGGGTCAGTAACGCTTAGTGTGCCATTGAGGGTCTGGTTATCGCTAATTGGTACCCATAAGCTGTCGTCAGTGCTACTAGTAGTTAGCGTGTACTCACCAGTAGCCCCTGCACCATAACTGGTAGCTTGGATGACATAGTCAATTCCCTCTTCTACTGTGAAGCTCACTTGGGCATTTAAGCCATCAAAGTCATCGTTGAAGGTGATAATATCTCCGGTGTCAGCATTCACTACTTGCAAGTAGGTATCGAAGGCAGAGGAGTCGAGGCTGACCTGCACGACTTCACCAACATCGGCTCCTGTCAATAGGTAGCCATCGGAGTAGCTACCATCACGGTTGGGGTTATTCGGGTCAGTTGTAGTTAATGTACCGTAAAGCGTTTGATTGTTACTGATGGGTGTCGCGGGTATGGCAAAACCCGCATCAGTCTCAACTGGGTTTGAACTTCTTAGGAATTGTTGTGATTGACCTAACATTATGCTTACTCCTAGGTGGATGAAGTAACAGGTTAGGCTCCAATGCGTGTGGAATTGATTTTCACATCTAGTTGAAGCCTTGAGTGACAAAGATTCAGTGCTTCAGTTTGATGCTTGTCAGTGTGAGCACAAGACTGATTACTGAAAAGTTGTTCTATGCCGAAAGTCTTGCACCCCTATCAACTGGTCAGGCACTAGCAGAAGAATTATGCAAGTTGTTGCGAAACTTTACATAAAGAAGGAGTACGAGTCTAACTGTGTCTTCACGCTGATTTGATAGCAAGTTGCAGGTTGTTGTGTAAGGTTAGCCACGAAAAGAAGAAGGTGTTTGAGGATTCTACTTTCATCTTTCCCCTAAAACCCAAAACTAATATCTTTGAACCCTCGTTCCGCACCTTCGACTGTCACACAGACGGCATTAGCTAGTGGCAGTAAATAATTCCCGGAATTGCTAAGTAAAAAGACTCGGCACTTGCTCCTGACTAGAATGATAATCGCAATCAGAAGGGAGGGCAGCGCTCTCGCCTCCCGTCTGGCAGTATGCCTTAACTTATGATCTATTCAACTTATAACCAACAACTAACCACGATGCTTGAGTTTTATCAGCAGTTGGCGCAAGCAATGGTAAAAAGTCCTGTGGTGCTTGCCACTGTAACCCATATCAAAGGGTCAGTACCCAGAGAAGTGGGAGCGAAAATGTTTGTTTGCTCGGATGGTTGTATTGGCGGCACGATAGGGGGTGGTGCTGGGGAGGCAAAGGTTATCACTCAAGCGCTGAAAGTATGGGAGACTGGCGAAAAGCAATTTATTGAAATTGACCTATCAGGCACACAGACTCGTGAGACGCAAGGGGTTTGTGGAGGGAGGATGCAGGTTTGGCTGGAACGTTGGGCAGGGAAAGATGCGATCGCACTCGTTCATCAAATTCTTGATATCCTGAATTCTGGGCAAGCTGGGGTACTCGTTACACCATTTGATGCAGTTGGGTTTCCCTATGTACGACTTTCTTACTCAGATGGAAGGCTAACACAAAGCTTGGAAACAACTATAGAGATGTTATACGCAACATCTTTACATCCCACCGCACTGGTTGAACCCCTCCTTCCTCTACCAACACTGTTAATTATTGGTGCAGGACATATTGCTGTACCATTAGCAAAAATTGCTAAACAAGCTGGCTTTCGAGTCGTTGTGCAGGATGATAGACCAGAGTTTGCTTCAAAAGAGCGATTTCCTGAAGCAGCATTGCTCCTTGCCCTACCGATAACCTCTGCCCTAGATACTTTACCTCCAGCACACCAGCTTTATATTGCATTAGTCACACGGGGAATTCAGCAGGATTTAGAAGCGTTGCGGATTCTGTTGCAGCAACCAACCCAATACATCGGCATGATTGGCAGTGAAAAGCGTGTTCGTACTGTATATCAAAAACTACAACAAGAAGGAATTTTACCAAATATCCTACAGTCCATTCATGCTCCAATTGGTCTAGATATTGGTGCTTTAACTCCAGAAGAAATTGCAATTAGTATTTGTGCTGAATTAATTAAAGTTCGTCGTGGTGGAACGGGTAACTCCCTGTCTCAGAGAAGGCAATTACTTGGTAATAACTTGAGAGAATCGCCTTACATCCAGACGCTTCCATGACATCCATAGAAAAAAACTTTGCGATTATCCTAGCAGCAGGTGCCTCAACTCGTATGGGTACTTGTAAAGCCTCTCTAGCATGGCTTGAAGGGAAAACGTTACTCTCCTATCAAGTAGAGAAATGGTTGATAGCTGGTATTACACCAATTGTAGTGCTTGGTTCTCACAATGCTCATCACCAAAATGATTGTCCACAGGGTAGCCGAGTTGTGATTAATTCTTTTCCTAATCAAGGGAAAACGAGTTCAATTTTGAAAGGATTAAGATTACTTCCTCAAGATTTTGAAGTTGTAGCAGTCTCCGCTGTTGACCAACCTCGGTCAACTGAGGTTTATCAGAAATTACTTAAAGAATATAGAGACTATGCTGCAATGATTACTGCACCCTCATATAAGGGTCGCTTGGGGCATCCATTATTCTTCTCGAATAAGCTACTGCCTTATCTGGAAAACATTCGAGAAGAAACCGCAGGACTTCGCCAAGTTGTACAAGAGTTTTATTCTGTGATTCAGAAAGTAGAATTTGATACTCCAGATGTTCTTGCTGATCTTAATACACCTGAAAGCTACAAAACCTTTTTGGAAAAACAGAATAAAAACTGAATCGGCGTTTTATTCTCGTAACAGATACTGAACAGTACCAACTAACTCCTGTGCTTGGAAAGGCTTAGAGATGTAAGCATCGGCACCTTGCTTGATTCCCCAATACAGATCGAATCGTTCTGCCTTACTAGAGCACATAACCACAGCGAGGTTGTGGGTTTTTTCATCAGATTTGAGCCGACGACAGACTTCGTAGCCATTCATCCGAGGCAGGATGATGTCGAGAACAACTAAATTGGGGCAGGATGATTCAACTTGCTCTAAAGCTTCGACACCATCACGCGCAAAAACGACACTTAGTCCACTGTTCTTGAGTAAGTCTGAAATTAGCTCCCGTTGCGTAAGGCTATCTTCCACCACTAGAACTGTACTCATAACTGTTTAGCTCCTGTGTCTTCTATAAGTAGTTATCTCCAGTTAGGGTGGAAGTTATGCAGCTTTTTTTACTTCTTTCCGCTAGAAGAAAACACTATTCGTATTCCAATCATTGTTAGATGAGGGAGAAGGATAAATGTATGTACCCCGTTTCGATTAACGTTTCAAACAAACTTTACAATGTCCAACCATCTCTAGTCAGTGAATGACAGTACTTCTGCAATAAAGCGATCGCGTCCTCGCTCCGGTCGATCCAGGAGTAGGAAGTGCGTACCCTCTGGAATCGTTACAGTCCTGACATTAGGGGCATTCACCAACTCAGCTTCTAGTGTTCTTAAGTCTTCTGGCTGAAGGGGTGACGAGTAAGCTGAAAGCTTGATTCATCAAGGTTTCTCCTCCATTGACCGACACAAAGATATCAGCTTATTGACAGGCTTGTTGAGAATAGATGTCTCGCCAACAGAGAAGGTGAGAATGATAATCATATCTAAGGGGGAGGGGGCAAGGTACACCTTGCCCTCCCTCCAGAGTTTTTTAGAATCCCGCTCAAACTTTCATGATAAAAAAGAGCGGTTCGTTGTTCTCAACAAAACCGCCCTTCTAAAAATGCTTCCCGAATTGTATCTCAACTGTCTGGAGCCTCAACTAAATGCATCTCAATTACTGACCTTAGAAATGCTGGTGTGGCTGTTGCAATTTCATAAACAGATACGAATTGAAAGATTAGCCGCCTGTTTACCTTTGCCCATCCTGTATGAGAGTCGTCGCCGCCATATACAAAGGTTCCTGATTTTACCGCAACTGAGTATTCCTTTGTTATGGTTTCCTCTAATTAAAAGGATTCTTCTCACTCAAATCCAACCCGGAACTCAGGTGATTGTTCCCTTAGATAGAACCCAATGGAAGCAAAACAATTTGTTCGTAGTCAGTGTGATTTGGGATAAGCGAGCTTGGCCAATTTATTGGCAGTTTATGGAACATTCTGGGAGTAGCAACTTAACTCAACAACAAGCCCTACTCCGTCCGGTCTTACGCTTGCTAAAGTCTTATGAAATTGTAGTTATCGGAGACCGAGAATTTCGTAGCGTGGAGCTAGCCTATTGGCTCAAGCAGAAGAAGGTATACTTCGCTCTACGCCAGAAGCAGGGGAGTTATATCAAGCTCAGGGGGAAAAATTACCAAAAATTGAGCGAATTGGGTTTAGCTCCAGGTATGAAATTGTTTTTCACGCTTGGTCAAGTTCACCAAAAAGAAGGGATTTGGTCAGTTTTCTCTGGCAGCTTACTGGAAGCGCAAGTATCGAGGTAAATGTCCAGATGAGGGATGGTATATCCTGACTAACTTGAAGAGTTTAGAGGCAGCAATAAATGTTTATAAAGCCCGGAGTGGCATTGAGGCCATGTTCAAAGATTGTAAGAGTGGGGGTTACAACTTGGAAGAGTCAAAAGCTGGCGTTGAGCGGTTGACCAACTTAGTGCTTTTAATAGCAATCGCTTATACTTGTGCTGGGTTGCAGGGTCAATTGATTAAGTCCTCTGGGCAGCAAAAATATATAGGTCGCTTGAAAGAATTGAACAGGATAACTCGACGGCACAGCAATTTCTGGGTAGGTTTGTACGGACAGATGTGGATTGCCGCCCTAGAAACCTGTAGCGATTGGGTCAAGAATTTAATGATTATTCGACCGAGTAAGCGAAAATTCTTTCAAAGAGGCTTGAGGGCTATGGCTGTGATCCAAACAGCTTTCTAATTCCCCGGTTGCGTGAAGAGGAAAAAACTCAATCTGGGAGGGCGAGGTATACCTCGCCCTCCCTTCTCTACCGAATGATTATCATTATCAAGAAGAGGGGGTTCAACAGCTCATTCTCAATAAGCCTGTCAATAAGCTGATATCTTCTCGCCGGTCGAGGGGGTAGAAAGCTTGATTTATCAAGCTTTTAGCTTGTTTGTCACCCCTTCAGGTCTTCTGGTCTTGACCAGTGATCGAGTTCGCCTCGAATGTATAGCGTTGGGACACGGATATCTGATGCATCCCAGTACTTTTGCCCTCGTGAGAGGTTGTAGGCTTCCAGTCGAAATGCTCCTGGAAGTCGGACACTCGGCGGCTGGCGAGTGCCACTGGTTGGATCATTATCCAGAGTAATTTGTTGATAGGCTTGCGCTACGGCAGGGTCGCGCCACTGGCTTTTGTCATCTGTCGGAATTGCTCGTGTCCAATTTGCAATCAGTCCATCTGCCGTCGCCTCTCGGTATGCCGCAGCAGTGCGATCAAATTCACCCGGTCGTTCAGGATTCTCAAAGTTTTGGCGATAGTCCCAAGCAGCATTGACCCCATACAGACTATTGAGCATCACCAAATGGCTTACCTTGTCATTATTGCGGCTGGTGTACATCCCTGCCCAATGTCCTCCAGTTGCCCAGCCAACAAGCGCAACACGTTGACTCTGATTTCGAGTACGAATCCAATCCACAACGGCATCAATATCTCGAAGCGCTTCCTCTGAAGTCACGAGTGGTGGGTTTGCTTCTGGAGGTGCATCCAATTGTGCTATCCATGTTGAGCGCTCAAACCCTCGAATATCCATGATATAGATCGGGTGTCCATCCCTTGCCAAGTCCTCAGCAACAGAATAGCCAGGTACATTAACATCAAACGAAGCAAGACCAGCCCCACCTCCACCATGAAGCAGTAGGATAGGCACACGAGTATTGGTTGGGCTACTAGTTGCTCGAACTTCTCGAACAAAGATCTGGATACCAGGATCGCTGGTCACAAAAAAATCTTCTCGTAAAATCTGAGACGGCATTAATGTTGTCAATCCAGCCTGAGAATTTGCCGTTTTTGTCGTAGAATCCTGAGCCGTTATAGCTTGTGGCATCATTTCTACCATGCCGTAAGCGAGTCCACCCAGCAGCACCAGACTGAGCAACCTGGATAACTGTAAAAAATTTTGGGAACGTTTTGGTAATTTCATTTAGCCTCTCCTAATCTCTTGGCAGTTTGTTAATCAGCAATAGGAAACCAGTGAAGCTAGGCATCTACCAGCTCCTGTTAATCAAATCAATTGGCTCTTAAACTTTGGTAATTCAGCTAACGCCAATTGCTTTAGTTATTGAATCGAACTCTCAGCAGTTGGCAACTGACTTATTATGCTAAAAAGAAGCTTTGTGAATGTCCAACACACAATTGATCAACAATTAACACCCTAAAAGTTCAAATGGAATTGCGACATCTCCGTTACTTTGTCGCTGTAGCTGAGGAACTTCATTTCAGTTGGGCAGCACAACGACTTCACATGGCTCAGCAACCGCTCAGTCGTCAGATTCGTGAATGAGAGTCCCAAATTGGTGTAGAGTGCGATCGCCCCTTACCCACATTCTTTCAACTACTCTCCCACCAATAATCTCGATTTCCCTACAGACCATCTCGAAGTACAAGCCCAGTCCTTAAAACGCAACATCCACAGCAATCTCCTGCCAGCGAGTAGCCAAATCCTCCGCAGTAGAAACCTCAACAGCGGCAAGGTTTAACGGATAGTCCACATTGTCTCGTTCGATCCAGCGCGCGGCTGTGAATTGACCATTGCTTGCCCTCAATATAAATCCGGACTCTCGGCATTCTGGAGAAGCGAGATATAACACTCCGGGGGCTACTTGATCGGGTCGCAACTCCTCTGGCTCATCTTGGATGTTCCACATCCGCGTTTTGGCTACCGGCGAAATCGCATTAACGAGAATTCCATGCTCTTTGCCTTCAACCGCGAGCACATTCATCAAACCGATCTGTGCCATTTTTCCCATAGCATAAGGCGCGAGACCACTGAGTGCATATTGCTGATAAATAGCTCTATCCGAAGTCGTAAGCACAATCCGTCCGTAGTTTTGCTGTTTCATAATCGGAAAGGCAGCTTGAGCCAGCCATGTTGGTGCCTCTAAATTAATGCTGATGGCGCGCTGTAGAAAATCAGGAGTCAGTTCTTGCACTGACTGATAGGCGACCCATCCCGCATTGTGGATCAAGATGTCGAGGCGACCAAACTTCAAGAGCGTAGTTTCCACTAGACTTTGGCAGTTATCTCTACTATCAAGGATTACGTTGTTCGGGAACGCAATTCCGCCTGCTTCTTGAATTCTCCTTGCGGCATCAGTCGCCACGTTCGGATCGAATCCGGTTCCATCTTTGTTAACGCCTGCGTCATGCACAACGACACGCGCTCCCCTTTCCGCCAGCAGACCGGCATAGGCTGCCCCCAAACCTCGCCCGCTTCCAGTAATAATCGCTACTTGATCGTCGAGACGAATCACTTAACTTTCTCCTGACTTAAATTCTGCTTCTTAGTAGGTGTATGCACTTCCAAAAACAATGAGACGCGCCTCATATTTCTTACGATAGGAGACAGCTATGTGACTGTCCAATATATATTTGACTAAGATTAATAGGTTAGACATATAAGTGTGATAGAACTACGGCATCTGCACTACTTCATCGCGGTGGCTGAGGAACTACACTTTAGTCGAGCAGCACAGCGGTTGCACATTTCCCAACCCCCGCTCAGTCAACAGATTCGCGGTTTGGAAGATGAACTAGGAGTCAAGCTGTTTGAACGAACGAAGCGGCAAGTGCATCTAACTGAAGCAGGCAAAGTGTTTTTAGAGCGCTCCTATCTGGTGTTAGCGCAACTCGAACAGGCGATCGCAGTGACACAACGGATAGGGCGGGGTGAGGTTGGACAGTTGGCGATCGCCTTTGTCGGATCTGCAACGTATACCGTACTGCCAGATATTTTAAGTGTCTTTCGAGAACAGTTTCCTGCTGTAGAACTGCGATTGCATGAACTGACGACGCAAGAGCAAATTCAAGCCCTGCATCACAAACAGGTTGATGTCGGCATTGTTCGTTCTGCCATCATCGAGCCAGGTTTGAGTGTGGAATGCATTTTGCAAGAATCATTGGTATTAGCATTGCCAGAAACCCATCCGCTCTCTACCCAGACCAAAGTGTCTCTCTCCACTTTGGCTTCGGAATTATTTATCCTATTTCCTGCCAAAATGGGACCCATCTTTTACGAGCAGATTATCAACATTTGTCAACAAGCAGGATTTCATCCGAAAGTCGCTCAAGAGGCAGTTCAGATGCAAACTATCATCGGCTTGGTTGCAGCAGGACTGGGCATCGCTTTCGTTCCCGCCTCCTTGCAAAACTTCCACAGAAGCGGAGTCATTTACAGACCCTTACAAGAGCAGACACCTAAAACCGGACTTTATCTTACTTGGCGGCAGTATGATTCCTCTCCAGTAATAAGAGCATTTCTCAGCTTGGCGCGGAAGACGACACAATCGGAGTTATATAAATCGTGATGATACGTGAGCAGTTAGGGATCAATCACCTCACCTAATAGCCTCCAAGTAATGTCGAGAGCAGTAACCTGAAGCAGCCTAAGTGTTTATTATGCGGAAACTTTCTATATAACTACCCCTTCAGTCGGTGATTATACTTGGCAGTAATCTAGCGAGAGTAAATGACACCTGACGTTCAATCTCTACCTCGGCTTGAGAGTAGCACAATTGTTTGTCTTTTTCGCTTAGGGAGCTTTAGCTCTTTACGACTACATATCGTGTGTCTGCGTAAGTCCTGACCTCTCACTCAAAGGATTTTTGACTTTTGAGTTTTGACTTCCGCAAAGCGGTACTAGTTGTTGCTTAGTTTAATATCCCCCAAGCATTCCTCGCCGTTTTGCCTGCCGCTCTGCGAAACGGAAAACTAGTAACCCTACAGTAAAATACCCAATCCCATTAAGCAAAGCCAATCCAAACTGAGCAAGGTTCAACGCCTCACCTCGTGCCATTAAATCTCGTAGTAACCCCGCACCTGCTGTCATCGGTAGCAGCCATCTAAATACCTGCAATGAACCTGCCCAAGTTTCTGTAGGAGTTGCAATCAAAAACAACAGTCCAAACTGGATGATTCCGATTAGCTGCTGAACCCGCTTGAGCAGTAGCGCTAAAGAACCCATGATAAACGCTAGACCATATGCTCCTAGTAATACTGTAAATAGAGGAAGCAACAATGTTGGCGGAAATTCCAAGCGGCTTCCGGTAAGCGCCATAATAATCAGCACAATGCATACGATAATTGTCAATTGCAGCATTAAGCTAGCGAATGTTCGCATGACAAAGACTTTTGGCGCACCAAACGGTGAGAGAAATAGCTGCTCTAAGGTGCCAGTCTGAGCTTCATATTGTAAGCCCCCAGCAATATCGGTCATAATAAACAGCACCAGACTCCAAAGCACATACCCAACAACGATCGCATCTAGGCGATCGCCAAACTGCAATGAGGGTCCAGCAATATAACGGGCGCTTAAGAATAATCCATAGAAAATAGACGTGGTAATTACGACTCCCCCAATCGCCTCCGTTGGGTAGCGAATAAACTGAATCCAGCTACGCCGCAACTCAGCGAGGAACAGTTCAAGCATTACTTTCTTCTCGCACTAATTTCAAAAAGATTTCTGTGAGGTCAGGCGTGTCCTTTTTCACCTGTACCAGTGGTAAGGGATTGAGGACATCCAGCACTAGATACAGCCCTTCGGGGCTACCTGTGTAAATAACTTTCCCGGCTTGGACTGTTGCGCCCACTTCGCTGAGGGCTTGGACTCGTGAGGCGTTGAGTTCACCTTCTACCTCAATTGTGTAGGCTGTGCCAGAAAACTGTCGGATCAGGTCACGAGTGGGTGAAGAGGCAATGATTTCACCTTTTTGGATAATCGCTACTCGATCTGAAAGCTCCTCTGCAATGTTGAGTTGGTGGGTAGTCAGGAGGATAGCGCAACCTTCTTGTGCGATCGCTTTTACTAAGGCTTTGACGTTCTGAGTCGCTTCCACATCCAGCCCCAAGGTTGGCTCATCTAAGAGTAGCAGTTTGGGTTGATGGATTAATGCCACTGCGATCGCAAGCTTTTGCTGCATTCCTCGCGAAAGCGCTTGAACCCTCGTCCGACGCTTGGCTAAGAGGTCAAATCGCTCTAAAAGTACCCTGCCACGCCGACGAACTTCAGCGCGATTCAGCCCTTTTAACACTCCAAAATATTCCAAGTTCTCCTCTGGTGACAGCCGCCAGTAGAGGTTACGATTACCTTCTAGGACAGCACCCACGAGACGTAAGGTTTGCGGGTTCCCGTGAGGGTCAAGTCCAGCAATTCGCACTCGACCAGCATCCGGTCGAATCAATCCCGCAATCATTTTAATTGTGGTTGTCTTGCCTGCGCCATTGGGACCCAAAAACGCCAGCACTTCACCAGCCGCTAGGGTTAGGGAGACGGAACGCACAGCTTCAACAAGCTTGCCCCCGTATCGGTAAGTTTTTTTGAGGTTATCCACCTCTAGTGCTTTCATACCACCATTATCACTTGGAACTATTAAATAGTGTAAAGCTCTCTCATGATATAGAGGGCAGATGCAAGCTGATGACTTTTGCCTCTACCAATAGGGTTGGTACAAAATCTCTAACGCCCAAAATTTAGGGCATTGCACAAAATCTGTTGAGAAGATAAAGACATTGATTCGTCTCTCTCAAGAAAGAGGTGGAGAACTCTAGAGACGGTAAAAATTCAAGAATAACATCTTGACATAAGAGGCTTGTTGTGTGGAATAAACAAGAGGCAAACTTTGGTAACGCCTTTATGTGGTCAGGCATTGATCCAAAGAAGGTTAAGCAAAGAATACAAATGATTACTAACCAGATTGAGGCGGTTCTACTTAAATTTGAAAGTCAAGTTGACGATACCTCTAACAATCGCAAATAGCTATGTCTATGTTCGGGTGCATCTCCTCAATCGCATGAACGTTAAGACTCTCTATTGATAGTAGTAAGACTTGTTAGAAATCGGTTTACAAGTCTTGTCTGTTTGATACCTCATCTGTCCATTAGACTTACTGTTATCAGAAACTTTCCCTACCAAAATTCATCAGTTAGCTGGAAACGCAAAGAAAAGATTTTAACTTATGCGGGGCAAAAATGCGATCGCACCCTCCCTCTTCAGCAGCGATAAGAGCAAGCCTCAAGTAGTGTAATGACGGATACGCTGGGCAAAATCAAAGAATTCGTTAACTATGCTCGTTCCCTCAAAGGCTATGAAAAGGGTGAGGCACAGGTGTTTTGCGATCGCCTTTTCCAAGCGTTTGGTCATCGGGGATGCGTTGAGGCAGGAGCAAAGCTTGAATATCGGCTGAAGTCGAAAGGGAAGCACACAAAGTTTCCAGATTTAGTGTGGCGTCCAAGGCTTCTTCTAGAAATGAAGAGTCGTGGTGAGAATCTTGAGGAACACATTCAACAAGCTAGGGAATACTGGGATGAGCTTGAACCCAAGCCTCGATATGTTGTCCTCTGCAACTTCGATGAATTCTGGATTTACGACACTACGCTTCAGGTTGAGGAACCCGTAAATCGGGTGAAGTTGGAAGAGTTACCGCAACGATATGCTGCGCTGAATTTTCTCTTCGCAGGAAATAGTGCTGTTGATGATCGCAGGGGTAATTATTGCGAGAATATTCCTCCCAGTGGTGCAGTGCAGTTATTCGGGCGCGAACAGGAACTTGAAAGACTGCATCAGTTGTTGAATCCCTCTGCCCACCTTACCAAGGAGGGAGAACAACAGAATAAGCTGAGGATTGCGGCAATTGTAGGCATGGGCGGCGTTGGCAAAACGGAACTGGCGATGCGATATGCGTGGCAGCATTTACAGGGTTTGGGTGATGGTGCAGGTGGTGTTTGCTGGGTAGATGGCAGAGATAGCGATGTTGGAATTCAACTGGTTAATTTTGCGCGTAGTCTCTTGAACCTGAACCCGCCAGAAGATTGGGATTTACCAACTCAGTTGAAGTACTGCTGGCGAAATTGGCAACCGGGAAACTGGCTGATAGTTATCGATGATGTCACCAACTACAGGCAGCAGGTAAATCCTTATAAGCCGCCAGAATCATCCCAGTTTAAGGTGTTGCTCACAACGCGGGAAGAGTTGGGGCGACCAGTGGAACACTTACCGCTCTATAAATTGCAACCAAAAGCAGCACTGGATTTATTAACGTCTTTGGTTGGTGTTCAACGAATTCAACAGGAATTAGAGATTGCTGAACAACTCTGTCGTCAGTTGCTCGACTATTTGCCCTTGGGGTTGGAGTTAGTGGGGCGGTATCTGGAGCGTGACCCAGATTTGTCGCTCAAGGCAATGCTCTCACTACTGGAGAAAAAGCGGCTCAGACACAGATCGGTTCTCGAAGCTGACTCGACTATGACTGCCCGACTAGGGGTTGCTGATGCCTTTGAGTTGAGTTGGGAGCGATTAGATAAAAACGCCCATGAATTGCGCTGTCTACTGAGTTTGTTTGCCTCTGCTGACATTCTTTGGGATTTGGTGAAACTGACATACAGCAATATGCCTTCTTCGGAAGATGAGGAGATTGAGCTAGACATTCTGGAAGAAGCAAGAGCTGATTTAGTGCGTTTCAACCTGCTACAACGCACAGGAGAGGGAACCTACCGACTGCATCAGCTAATTCGAGAGTTTTTGCGGGAGAAGCGAACACAGTCAGCGCAGGAGAATGACCTCAAACAAGGGTTTGTAGCGGCAATGGTGGAAGTAGCAACACAAATTTCTGACCCCCCAACTCGTCAGCAAATTCAGAAATTTGCTCCTGCTGTACTCCATGTAGCAGAGGTAGCCAAAGACAAAAGTTTATGGAACTTACTGCACGATGAAGATTTAATCGAACCTTTTGCAGGTTTAGGTAGGTTCTACCAAGGTCAAGGATTCTACAAGCAAGCAGCATATTGGCTTGAGCAGTGCTTATCTGTAACTCAAGTCCGTTATGGCTCAGAGCATCCGGATGTAGCAACCAGCCTGAACAATCTAGCACTTCTCTACCATTACACAGGCTGCTACAGTAAAGCTGAATCAATGTATTTACAAGCTTTAGATCTCTACAACCGCTTGCTAGGAGACAAGCATATTGCTCTGGCAAACAGCCTGAATAATTTGGCTGGTCTTTACGCTTCTCAAAGCCATTACAGTGAAGCTGAACCTCTCTACTTAAAAACCTTGGAACTCTTGAAAAACCTGTTGGGCGAGGAGAATCCTAGGCTAGCAAACAGCCTCAACAATCTGGCAGGACTCTACGAGTCTCAAGGACGCTACGTTGAAGCCGAACCCTTGTATCTGCAAGCCTTGGAACTGAACCAGCGTTTGCTGGGAGATGATCATCCGGATACGGTACTCACTCTAGGTAATTTAGGTTCTCTGTACTATTCTCAGGAACTCTACAGTCAAGCTGAACCTCTGTTGGTGCAAGTCTTGGAACTGAATCAGCGTTTGCTAGGAGAAGTTCATCCCCGTGTAATAGCCAGCTTGAATAATCTAGCAGAACTTTATCGTTGCCAAGACCACCACGGTAAAGCCGAACCTCTATTAGTGCAAGCTTTGAAATTGAGCAAAAGTTTGTGGGGAGAAGAGCATCCCAGTGTTGCAATTACCCTGAATAATCTAGGATTATTGTACGAATCTCAAGGGCTGTTTAGTAAAGCTGAACCCTTGTATTGGCAAGCTTTAGCAATGAGGAAACGTTTATTGGGAGAAGACCATTCCAAGGTAGCAACTACTCTGAATAATTTGGCTGGTCTCTACTACTTACAAGAGTTCTATAGTGAAGCTGAATTCTTGTGGATACAGGCTTTAGAAATTTTTGAAAGACGTTTAGGGTCAGGTCATCCTTACACTATTGAGTGTCAAAAAGGTCTTGCAATGGTTCGTGGTGTCCTCAACTCCACAGCAAGAGACTTGCCCAATTTTAAACAGAAAGCAGAGAAAGGTGGTTCCAAAAAGAAGCCCAAAGGTTTTGGCAAAGGATAAGCGCCTAAATGAAGAGGATTGGGAAGAATAGCACTATAGTTGATCGCATATCCCCATCATCAGATTAAAACTACAACAACTGGCTGGTGAGGCGTTTTCCCAACTTTGCCGGGAATCTCAACAGTGGGATTTGCCTGAATGCGATCGCACTTCCTTCTTCAGCAGCGATAAGAGCGATCGCACCCTACTCTTGAATCGCACCCTACTCTAGCTCATCCGGGTCAATATTTAACTCACGCAGTTTTGCCGCAAGCCGTTCAGCTCGTTGCTCAGCTTGTGCGACTCTAGCTTGAGCAGTGGCCGCTTCCTCGCTAGGAGTTAGAATCAACTCTCCTGAAGCCGTAAACCACCTTAACCACAAACGCTCAATATTTTCATAACGACCTTGCCACAAGCCTAAGCGTAATCCTAACTGGGTAATTAGCAATCCCTCATCTCCCACATCTAAAGACTCGTATGCACCCCCAACTAAGCGAAATGCTTGGAGTTCATTGGTATAGCGACTGAAAACAAAATAGTAAGGAACCCGCAAAATCTGCTCGTAAACTTGCCATTTAGTTGGAGGTTTCCCCAGTTGACGAACAGTCCGTCCCAAATCCTCATCTTCTGTACCTGGTGATAATAACTCAACCACCACAAACGGACTAACCAACTCTTGCCACATTACATAACTATTACGCAGCTCGCTACCTTCATAAAGCCGGGAAACTCCCACCACGGCAAACCAATCTGGGCGTTTGTACCAATTGAGATGGCGAAGATCATAGTAAAGATTGAGATCAGCTCCGATGAACACCTCATCTGGGTCACAATTAGTAGGCTTGAACGTGTGCCGCAATAGCAGTGGTTGGTATCCGTGATACTCGTCAGGCAAACCAGGCTCCTCTGGATCTTCGCTCTTGAGATCGTACATGGTTGGTAAGGTCAGCCGAGGTGAAAGAGGTGGATCGGATTGAGGGGGTAGACTCTGAAAGCTAGTCACGGTATAGTCTCCAGGTTCAAGGGCTTTCAAGATACAGGATAATGAGTGAGTTGTCTGGCTTATCTCCCTATGGTGAGTGGGATGACTCAGTAGAACACCCAAAGGCGAGAATATACTTGGCAATTATCTCTGGTTGCTCAAATTGAGGAGCGTGTCCGCAACCTTTGAGTTTATGCAGAATGGAGTTAGCGATCGCTTTATTAAATCTCTCCCCATCACCTTTACCCAAGAAGTTATCCAACTCTCCCCACAAAATCAGCGTTGGCTTGTCAATTTGGGCAATCTGTGACTCAGTTAAGCTATAACCTCCCGTTTTTGTAAATGTGAGAATCGATTCATACCAACCTGGCATTTCTAGAGGCAACGTGGTACACAGTACGCCATCCACATAGGCAGCATCTCGGTTACGCTCTACTTTCGCATTTGCCAACGTCTGAAGTTTTAGGAAGCGCCACCATTCCATTGCCAAAGTGTCAAAGGGAGGAAACAAAAATTGACCAATTGGAAAGCTCCCACTGAAGCCAACGCTATTAATCAGAACCAGTTGCTTGACACAGTTTGGGTAAGTCAGGGTAAAGTCGATTGCGGTTGCTCCTCCCATTGATGCCCCTACCAGAATTACTGGCTGATTAATCAACGTTTTCCAGAAGCTGTTGAGGTGCTTCTTGATTGCCAGAGGACTAAATGGGGTTCCCGTCACCCGTTCTGTAAAGCCGAAGCCTAATAAATCAACTGCCCACATCTCGTTATGAGCGGCAAGCAGTGGTATCAGGCGAAAGAACTCCAAAAGAGAGCTATCAAAGCCGTGGAGTAAAAGAATTGGTGTTCCCCCGCTACCTTGCTGGATATAGCTTGTAGCAACGGGTTGCCCAAGAATAGGTGTTGCAATACTCTGACGAAGGAGACTTTGGGCAACTGTAATACAGGTAGAGTCTTTGAGTTGGGTAACAGATGATGGGAGAAAATCAGGAAACATAGACTAGACGACAAAAAAGGGCAGGTACAAGACCTACCCTTACGAGTATTGTGATGTTGTCAAACCGTTAGACCAGTTTCAGGTCTGGATACGCAGCCAAGATGTCATCAGTAGTTAGAGTGTCACCTTCAGCTTGTGGAGTCCAGAGAATTTCTACAGCCAATAAGCGATCGCTAGAAATGCTACCCATCTGACGAATCGCTTGACGTAGCTCATCGGAACTGTTGATGGTTGGGAGTTCTAGCTTGCCTTCAGTACCCACCAAAATCGTAACGATGATGTACTCACCAGGTGCGTCTGTTGCCACTAGCTGCCCACCACTACCTGGTAAAGCGGCTTTGGAAGTGCCTTCTCTAAGCTGATTGTTCACGTTCGAGAGGGTTTCTTCAGTGAACTTGCTACGCTCAGCCAGTGCTAGTTGATTAAACTTTGCTTCAGCGGCTTCCAGTGCTGTTTGTTGGGATTGAGCCGCACCGTAGACCCAGTATTCAGGGTGACGTAGTAAAGCTAGAGTAGATTCTTGGAGAAGTTGCGCTCTACCTACCGCAGAACCTGTATCGGCACCAAGACCTATCTCATTGAGTTCTTTTTGAAGACCACGAGCATTGGCGAGTAAACCCACTTGCAGACGCGCTACCGAAATCTTAGGGTTGCTGTAACCGGGAACGTCATTGTCACCACCCTGACCCACGCGACGGAAAGTCTGCACCAGGAAATTGGCAAGCGCAAAGAAAATTAGGATACCAAACAAACCACCGAATCCGCCTCCAATGCCAAACAAGGGCAACAGAAAGGGAAATCCAATTCCACCACCATATCCACCACCATATCCACCACCATATCCACCACCATATCCGCCACCGGGTGCGCGGTAGCCACCACCAGGAGGCGAGTAGGTACGACTGCTAGGTGCCCGGAAGGAACCGCCACCCATCCGACCCCCAGTACGAGCCGCGAGGGCATTACTAGCGTTGCCTAGTACTAGGGTAAATATAAGCCCAAAGACCAACAGGGATTTCAAAAGTGGTTTAAAGGCTGAAAAAAGTTTTTTACTCATAAGAAAATTGTTCCTGTCCAAGCTGAGTTATACTTTAGCGGCTCTGATCCCTTAAAACATCTTTCGACCGACAAGTCTTAAGGAAGGAAGCCGATTCAAGGGAGGGTAGTAAGAGTCTTAACCTCTCCTTCTTTAATTTAGCGCTACCCCTTATCCGCTCAACGTCACAGACTGGAGAGATTTCCGAAGATTGCCGTACTTAGGCGTGGGAATTGGGACTTGGGAATTGGACTTTCTCGCCTTGATGCACTAGCCGCCCCCAACAATCGTGACAATTTCAAGATTGTCGCCTTCCTGCATCTGAGTTTGCGACCAAAACTGCCGATGCAGAATCTCACCGTTGTATTCTACAGCAATCAAGCGTGGATTCAAGCCAAGCTGTTCTAGCAGTTGGGGTAAGTGAGTTTGTTGTGGGCAGGTACGGGATTCCCCGTTGACTTGAAGGGTAATTTGAGTAGTGTTATTCGACATGAGATTGAGAAACGCGGGCTTCAAGACTACGGAGAGTTTGTACGCGAGTGAGTTGGGAGAGAAAGTACTGGGTTACGAGAGTAGGCTGTTCTGCCTGCATAATTGCCCGGACAATTGCCACGCGCTGAGCACCCGCCCCTAAGACATCATTAATATTACTGGGGTCAATTCCCCCAATCGCAAACCAGGGAACGGAAGCGTGCTTCGCGGCATACTGTATGTACTCCAAACCCGCTGCCGCTTTACCAGCTTTTGTGGGTGTCTCGTACACGGGACCAACACCAATGTAATCTGCCCCTTCTGCGATCGCGCGTTGCATTTCATCTGGGTTAGTCGTAGAGCGACCGATAATACGCTGGGGTCCGAGTAGCTGCCGTGCTAATGCAACAGGGACATCCTGTTGTCCTAAATGAACGCCATCTGCATCAACTGCTATGGCTAAATCGACGCGATCGTTCATGATAAACAACGCCCCGTAGTGGTGGCACATTTGGCGCAGTTTTTGGGCATGAGAGAGTTTTATCGAGTCATCTGCCACTTTTTCGCGGTACTGTACCAGCGTTAGTCCCCCTTGGAGAGCCGCTTCTACAGTGAAAAACAATTGGTCTGAAGCCGAAGTGACTAGATAAAGACGCGATCGCTCTAATAACTGATGACGGCGGTAGGCAAGTAAATTGCTCTCCAGGATATAAACCTGATAGCGCATTTGCTTAAAAGCCGTACCCATATTCGGGTCATAAAGCTTGCCATATTCTTCCAAAACCCGTAGTGCCTCTTCAACACGGCAAAGATTTGCCTGTAATAGGTCCTGAATACTAGAACGTTGTTCTTCCCTAGGATGAGTCAACTCAGTGCCTGGGTCGCCTGGGGTATCCCGCGAGGCTCGAAGTTCTTGACTATGCCAGCTAGCTAGTTCCTGGCGCATTTGCTTACACTCAGCCGCCATTGAGGCGCTGTTTAGACCAAAACGACACCATTCTTCGACAATTCGTAACCCTTCTCTGGCTCGGTCTAAATTGGCATCTAAAATACGGCAAATCGCTGGCTCTTGCAATCTACGACCGTTATACTGATCGCTCATCGCGAACTACTCCATGATTTTTAATCGTGACAGTGCTTCTCAAGAAGATTCTGACTAGGTTAGTTTGCCGCACTTCGTCGAGCCGATCAAACATCCCAAAGATGTTTGTGTACTACTGACGATACTCTTGAACTCGTTATTTTATACAACAGGAGAAAAAAAGACGACGGCAAATGATAAGTTTCATCGTACCCTCAAGGTCGATTAACCTTGCTCTGCACCCATGGCTTATATGAGAACAGTTGAGTTTCTGGAATAAAAATATAGTGTAGATGCTATTGGGGTATCAAACCGCTCTCGTGGAAAAACGCATCGGCTTTGGCTTAATTGCCTCCTGATACAGAGCAGTGGAGAAGGTGGCGGTCAACTCTTACTATTCACAATCGCTTCTGAACAATCACCTAAACAGCCTATTTTTCTACGTTCAAACTATAAATACTTGATGAAAGTTGCTTAAACTTGTTGCTGATTTCCGCCGATTGAAATAACATCTATATCAGGTGTAATACGTGTCATACAGTGTATGGCAAATTGAAAGGTATCGCAGGATGAAAGGAGTAGGCTGACAACCACAGTCTTCTTGATTCAGCCGTCCTACGGGTTGCATACACCAGGGTTATCTCTTTTTTTAGCTTCAATTTCATCAGTTATCTATTCGCTTAATTCTTCTCTAAATTTTCATTAATGAGAAAAGAAGTCTAAAGCGGTGTTTTGCTTAACTGATAAGCTTTTTATGCCAAAGCAGATCTACTACCCCCTTTTGCAGAAGCTAACAAAAACTGATAGACACATTCTTGTGTCTATTAGGGAAGCACAGCTATAAAGTTATATCCAAATCTAACTTGGAAGTAAATTCGCTCTTTTTTATCTAGGTAGTAGTCCTGTCAGCAAAAGTCTTCCCACGCACACCACGTAGAGAGTTCTAAGAATGCTAACAGCATCACAGTATCAAGCTGGGCAATTAGAGAATTTGCTCCGGGATTTACAACATGAGCGTGCTAGTAGCCTCATTTATATAGATACAACCGCCAATCCCGATCAAAAACCAAGGTCTCGTGTTCTAGTTTTGAAAAATGGTGAGATTGTTTATGGAGGCTTAAGGATTCCTGATAGTAATCAAGAATTTGTCCGAATGATTGGGGTAAAGTCCAGTTATAGCTGGGCTGACACTGCTATTAAATATACCGCGCAAAAGTTAGTAAATCCCTCATCCTTTCGAGAACTTTTAGACCGAATTGTGCGGATACGAGTATTCAAATGGGAGGACATTGAAACCGTTGTCCATGCTCAAGTTGTGCAAGTGCTAGAGCAATTATTGCCTCATCCTGGACAGTTACGGTTAGATTTTACGGTAGAGTTTGACCTTAGCTATGGCAAAGACGGTCATGGTTTGGACTGGTCTAGAGTCATGCAAGATGTCACGTCTCGTCAACAGGAATGGGCTGCACTTGCTCCTGTTGTCCCCTCAATGGATGCTGTTCCTCGACTTTCACCACGCGGTCTTTTTGTAGTTACAGACAACAAGGTACAGCAGCATTTACAGCAGTGGGTGAACGGGGTGCGATCGCTAATTGATATTGCCGAGAAATTAGGCGAAGACCCTCTGGAGTTGGCGCGGTCTTATATGGCGTGGGCAGTATCAGGCTGGGTCGCCTTTGGGGAAGATGCACCTGTAACCCAAGAAATTGCTATAACCCAAAAGCAACGTCCGATTGTTCTGAGTGTTGATGACTCTCTTATCGTGCAAACCATGATCAAGCGGACTTTAAGCGATCGCTATCAGGTGTTGTTGGCAAGTAAAGCTGTAGATGCCCTGAAGGTAATTAATACTAATGCGATCGCGTTGCTATTGTTGGATGTCACGATGCCAGATATTGATGGCTTGGAATTCTGTCGCACGGTACGCAGCATTCCAAAATTCCAGAATCTGCCCATTATTATGCTCACGGCACGAGATAAATTCTCTGATAAACTCCGAGGTCAAATTGCTGGTGCAACTCACTATTTAACCAAGCCAGTTGAACCTAATCAATTAATCAAAATTGTAGATGAATGTGTTGGGAACAAAAACATTACTGTTTGCACTTAAATTTAGAATATCTTGAGCATATCTTCATTTGTCAAAGCCCTATCTTTATGTCTTCTAGTTCAACCAATAAATATACTATTTATAAGCTATTCATTTCAAACTGCAATTTATTTTTAACATTTACTCACTTCCTGAACACTTCAAAAACGCACCATGAAAAATAAGCAATACCTAACATTTCGCTTGCACAATCTGCAATATGGAATTGAGGCGGCGCTAGTTCAGGAAATCTTCCCACTTCCGGAACTGACACTCATTGACAAAGCTGTCACTAATATTATCGGAATTCTGAATTTGCGAGGGCAAATTGTCCCAATCCTGCATCTAGATTTACTCCGGCAGTATTCAGCCAAAAGTTGTCATCTTAGTGATTATATTATCGTTATGGAGTGGGAAGGCTTACAGTTTGGCATGGTAGTTCACCAGGTCAATGAAGTGCTAGACGTGAACATAGAGGCAATAGAAACTGAGCCTTTTTATGAATTAATTCGTGATAGTGACGCTGAATTCATTGCTGAGGTTGCTAAGTTGGATGTGGGCAACATTGTACTGCTTGACCCTAAAACATTAACCAATCAACTCGATGATATACTTCCTTTAATTTGGGATGCACAAATGCAACTAGATGCAACCACATCATCTTCAAATAGTGATGTTAAACAGCAGCTAGAACAGGATGTATTACAGCAGAATGAAGAACTCCAAACTCATGAGAATTTTACTAGCTTCTATGACCTATACTGCTTTGAAGTAACTCCTGAAGAAAAAGCGATTTTCCGGCAACGGTCTGATAAACTCAAGCAGTCTGTTGAAAGCTTACAGGTAATAAATGAGCTAATACATTTAGCAGTAATTGGCTTTGATAACGAATACTTTGGACTGAATTTAGAATTAGTCCGGGAGTTTATTGATATTGACAACTTGATACCTATTCCCTGTTGTCCGAACTATATAGTCGGCAACATGAATTTGCGAGGAGAAATTGTCACTTTAGTGGATATTCGCAATATTTTGAATCTTCCTACCCCTCCAGTCGGTATTGGTTCTCCGGCAGTGGTAGTTCAGGTTGACGATATTGTTACCGGATTGCCTGTAGATCGAGTTTTGGAGATGGTTGAGCTGAACTCTGCTGACATCACACCATTACCCACAGCTATCTCCGATGTTGGTGAGCAGTATCTCCAAGGTACTGCTTTTTTTCAGGAAAAACTGCTAAGGGTTTTAGACTTACCCAAAATTTTTACAAAGGGGGAGTTAATAGTGGATGAAGAAGTCTAAGAGCAGGCTTCTGAAAGTAGATGCCAAAGAGAATCATTATTCAAACAGACAAAGAACATAGGAGAAGTTGCAATGAAAATTACTACACAATTACAGGCTACTGTTGTTGGAATCTTAATTCTAGGTGTTGGCAGTGTTGCCACTGCTTTTTTCACGACTACAGGTAAAGAAGGCACCGTAGTTAACCAGACAGGTATTGTTAGAGGTGCTTCTCAAAGGCTGGTGAAGTTAGAACTTAGAGGTAAAGAAAGTGATGAATTAATCCAAAGGATCGATAAAGTAATCAAGGGATTGATTAATGGCGACAAAGACTTAGACTTACCCAAAGCAACTAATAAAGAGTTTCTTGAGCAAATGAAGCAGGTTGAAACTAAATGGGTAGCTCTTAAAGGCACAATTGAGGAAGTTAGACAAGAACCAAAATCGCAGAATGAACTTTTTACACAAAGTGAAGATTTTTTCAAAACTACTGATGATGCAGTAGCAATAGCTGAAGGAATTACGAAGGAAAAAACGCAAAGCTTAAGAACAACACAAATCGCTATTTTTGTTATAAACGTGCTGATTCTGGTCGCCGTCTGGCTGCTCGTTCGCAATATTACATCAACCTTGCAAAGCTTTGTTGGCACTATTGGTACCACATCAAATCAAATCGCCGTATCAGTTGCACAGCAGGCAAGCGCAGTTAGCGAACAGGCGACTTCAGTCCATGAAACCACGATAACAATAGAAGAATTAGGAGCTTCCTCATTGCAATCAGCAAACCAAGCTGAAGCGGCGGCTGAGGGAGCGCAGAAAGCCTTAACCTTTGCTGAGGAAGGAACTAGAACAGTTGGTTACACGATAGAGGGAATCGTTAATCTGAAAGACCAAGTAACAGCGATCGCTAACCAAATTATCCGCCTTAGCGAACAAACCGATAAAATCTCCACAGTTTCCGACCTAGTGGCAGATTTAGCGAACCAAACCAATATGCTAGCTCTCAACGCTGGGGTAGAAGCTGCCCGTGCGGGCGAACAAGGAAAAGGCTTTGCGGTGGTAGCTGGCGAAATTCGCAAACTGGCAGACCAAAGTAAGAAATCAGCCGATCAGATCAACTCTCTGGTTAATAAAGTGCAAGCGGCGATTAACTCAACGGTTATGGTAACTGATGAAGGCACGAAGAAAGCAACGGCGGGTATTGAGCTGGCTGAAGAAACAGGTGATATGTTCGCAAGTATCGCCGATGCCGTTAACCAGGTGTTCCTCAACACTCAACAGATTGCTCAGACGGCTAAACATCAGGCTGTTGCTGTGCAGCAAGTTGTAGCCGCCATGAATGTCACTAACTTAGGAGCAAAAGAAACAGCCGTTGGCATCATCCAAGTGAAAGACGCGACCAACGACCTCAACCAAGCGGCTGAGAATCTTGAGGCTGTGGTTTAAACAATCGAAGTTGTAAGCAAAGTTGTTTGTTGTTAGAAACCCTACAGATGCTAATGATGTATTGCTCTAGGTTACTACGGGTTTGAAATAAGAATGCTCTACTTATTAGGAACGTTCGCGTCTCTCTCCACTTTGATGTTTTCTTTTTTTCATACTCAATTATCGGAGCCTGAAACTTAGTGTCGTTAGTTGTTAAAAAAGCCGCTCCTAACAACCAACAACCAACAACTAACAACTACTTCCTGAAAGTCATGATGATAGAAGACGAAGAACTACGCAATCTTTATAAAGAAGCCAGTGCCGACCATATCCAGAAAATTGAAGCTGGATTACTTTATCTAGAAAAAAATCCTCTAGATCAAGCCAAACTGGAGCAATTACTGCGAGAAATGCACTCGCTCAAAGGTGATTCCCGGATGTTGGGTGTCAAAGATGCGGAAACCCTTACCCACCAAATGGAAGACATTCTAGGGGCGGTTAAGCGGAGTGAGCGAGTTCTAACCGCCCAAGTGATGAACTGTCTCTATCAGGGACTGGATGCTGTTCGTAAAATTGCTCAGGAAGCTGTCACGGGACAAGCGGCAGGAGTAAGCGTCTTTCATGTCTTAGCTCAACTCATGGGGGCTGACTCAGACGAGGCATTGCCGGAAGTTCAGGAAACGGTTGCCCAATCCAATGTTGATGCTTCTACTCAGTCGATTGCGGAGCAACCTTTGGTGTTTGATGAGGCAGTCCAGGATAGTGAACTAGGGGAACCCACAGCAGAGGCTCTTACTGTCTTGAGCGATTACCAGATTGACACCATCCGTGTTGAATCTCAAAAGCTCGATAAATTATTGACTCAAGCTAGCGAACTAGTCGTTACCAAAGGTCAAATTAGAGACCGAGTTGCTGAAATTGACCAAATCATGGCTCTCTGGGAAGAGTGGAAAGAGGAAGCATCTTTTAGCCGTTTGACATTTGACGAGTTGGAACGACAGTGGCAAGCTCCCGAACTGCAACCCCTGCAAAATTTCTACAACCTGGTTGAAACCCGTATGGATCAACTGGGAGTTTTGCTGAATCGACTCCGAGCGACAACATCTGAATATAACGCCAAACTGGAAACCGTCGCCAATGAACTAGAGTCGGGAATTCACTCTCTCAGACTGCTACCCTTTTCGACGATTTTTAACCTCTTTCCCCGTACAGTAAGAGATTTAGCTAAGCAGCAAGGCAAAGAAGTCGATCTCCAACTCGAAGGTGGAGACCTCAGTGTAGATAAGCGGATTCTAGAAGAAATGAAAGACCCGTTGCTGCACCTACTTCGCAATGCGATCGATCATGGCATCGAAACACCCCAAGAGCGTCAGAGTCTTGGCAAACCTGCGATCGCAACAATTCGCCTCCGAGGTTATCAAGTTGGCAGCACCGTTGGCATTGAAATCATAGACGATGGGCGTGGTTTGGATGTCGAAGCCATTAAACGGGCGGCGGTGGAGCGTGGGATTCGTCCGGCTCAAGAACTGGCTCAAATGTCAGCGGCTGAAATTCAATCCTTAATTTTTGCCCCCGGATTTTCCACCCGCACGGCTGTCACTGAGATTTCTGGTAGGGGAGTAGGCTTAGATGTCGTGCGGGCAAACGTTGAACGCCTTAAGGGAAGCATTCAGGTGGAATTTACACCACTACAGGGATGTTTGTTCCGCATCATGCTCAATAGCTCTTTAGCTACTACGGATGCTTTGATTGTACAAGTCGAGCCTAATGCCTATGCCATTCCTGTGGCATTTGTGGAATCAATGCAGTTGGTGTCTCCCCAGGAAATCTTTACCACTGCTAGCGATAGCGAAGCGTTAGCGAGTCTTCGAGCGTCAGCGGTAGCGACGTTAGGAGCGTCAGGCAGCCAAACGCTTCCATTCCAGGGAGAGTCTGTCTCGGTTGCTTGGCTAGCCGATTTATTAGGCTTACCCGTAAAAGCGCCAACATCCACTAAAGCCCTGCACGCTGCCTCAAAAACCATACCCTGCATTATTTTACGGATTGGCTCCGAACGTTTGGCACTGCTGGTAGATGCAATCTTGGAGCAACAAGACATTGTATTGAAGCCTCAAAGTCAGTTGCTCAAGCGGATTCGCAACATTTCGGGGGCAACCATCCTGAGCACTGGAGAAGTTTGCATGGTGCTGAATCCGGCTGATTTATTCAAGTCAGCACAGAAGACAATTGTGTCTGTCACCGTTAAAGAGTTAGCCCAACAAGCACAAGTCAAACACAAGATTCTCCTAGTTGAAGATTCAATTCCCATCCGTACCCAGATGAAGCGGATTTTGGAAGGTGCTGGTTACGAGGTTACGGCGGCTGTAGACGGTGAAGATGGCTTCAACAAACTAAGAATGGGGAGTTTTGCGGCGGTTGTCTCAGATGTGCAAATGCCCAATCTGGATGGACTAGGACTCACCGCTAAACTTCGCCAATTCCAGGAGTACAAAGATTTGCCTGTCATTTTGGTAACAACCCTTGCCTCCGAGGAGGACAAACATCAGGGGCACCAAGCAGGCGCAAGCGCTTACATCACTAAGGGTGATTTTGAGCAAGGTGTTTTGTTAGATACATTAAGGAGATTGATTTAAATGGCAGCCAACAAAGTGGTTCTCGTTGAAGATTCCCCCATTGCTTTGGAAATTCTGCAACGCTTACTTAGTTCTTCAACAGAGGTTGATGTCGTCGGTACAGCACGCGATGGTGTTGAGGGTCTGGAGGTAATTACTAGGACGAAGCCGGATGTCATCTGTACAGACTTTCACATGGAAAATATGGATGGTCTGGAATTGACTAAGCGCGTCATGGCTGAAGACCCCCGACCCATTTTGGTCATTAGCAATTTTGTGCAAAAGACAGATATTGATAATGTCTTTCGCCTGCTGCAAGCCGGAGCTACAGATGTTTTTCCTAAACCTAGAACTGATTCCCCTACCGATTACGAGGGGCTTAAAAGTGCGCTGATTACCAAGATCAAAATCCTTTCCACGATGAAAGTGACCCAAAGACGGCAACAAACGGCTTCGCTGACTGCTCCTGCTAAGCCGATCGCATCTGGGGGATTTTCAGGAATGCAACCGCTGATGACGAATGTCAGTCGCGTTAAGGTGATCACGATTGGGGCTTCCACAGGTGGTCTGCCAGCCATCCAGAAGATTATCTGCCAACTGCCAGCGAATTTCCCATTGCCAATCATTTGTACGGCACACGTCAGTCAAGGTGTCTTGTCAGGAATGGTCAATTGGTTGTCTTCTGAGTGTGGGTTGAAGGTGAAAATTGCCGATGTGGGCGAATCTCCCTCACCAGGAACCGTTTATTTTGCCCCAGAAAAAGGCAATCTAGAATTAGACAATCGGGGCAAGTTCATTCATTCAGACTGTCCAGAAACCAATAAGCATTGTCCCTCTATCTCAGCGACGTTCCGATCAATCGCTAGGTTCTATGGCAAGGCAACGGCTGGCGTGTTATTAAACGGGATTGGTCGTGACGGTGCAGAAGGCTTGCAGGCAATTGCTCAAGCCGGAGGCATCACAGTTGGTCAAGATGGGGGGTTTGGCATGGTCAAAGAAGCGATCGGTCTGAATGCTGTGCAACAGGTGCTTTCCATTGAAAAAATTGCTCCATTCTTGCTGAAGACCATATCGGGATAATTAGGTGACTCGCTTGGGGGTCGTATCAAATCAGATTCCAACCTTTGTAATTGTCACAGTAGATATACTTTGACCCCCAAAGCAGCATTGAGCAAAACAAATAGCAACTTGGGTTAGACCCTCACCCAATGGATAAAGTCAGGCTTGGTAGCATTGAAAACATCTTTATCCTAAAAAAGGAAAATTGCTGTGTCTGCCAAAAACCCCTTGCTCAATTACATTAACGGAGAGTGGTGTCCTTCAACGGCGACTGAATTTCTAGATGTCGTGAATCCCGCTACGACTGAAGTTTTAACCCAAGTTCCTTTATCGCCCAAAGAAGATGTAGAGGCAGCGACTGTTGCGGCGCAGACTGCCTTTACCAGTTGGCGGCGCATTCCACCAACGGAACGAGTGCAGTACTTATTCAAACTGAAATTTCTCTTAGAGGAACATATTGATGAGTTATCGCGCACAATTACCTTGGAGTGTGGGAAAACTCTAGCGGAATCCAAAGGAGAGTGGCAACGCGCGATCGAGAATGTGGAAGTTGCCTGCGGGATTCCTACCTTGATGCAAGGTTATAACTTGGAAGATGTTGCTCGTGGGATTGACGAAATCATGATTCGTCAACCTGTGGGAGTCACAGCGATTATTGCGCCGTTCAACTTTCCGGGAATGATTCCCTTCTGGTTTTTGCCTTATGCGATCGCGTGTGGCAATACCTGTATTATCAAACCCTCAGAGAAAGTCCCTCTAACCCTACAAAAAGTCTTCGAGTTACTTGAAAAGACTGGCTTACCAAAAGGTGTCGTTAATCTGGTCAATGGGGCAAAGGAAGTCGTGGATGCCATCTTAGAACATCCAACGATCCGAGCGATTAGCTTTGTCGGTTCCTCACCTGTCGCTCAGTATGTCTACGGGAAAGGCGCAAGTTTTGGCAAACGGATGCAATGTCAAGGAGGAGCAAAAAATCCGATTATCGTCCTCCCCGATGCCGATATGGAAATGACCACCCGAATTACTGCCGATAGTGCCTTTGGCTGTGCGGGACAACGCTGTTTAGCGGCTTCTGTAGCGGTGACAGTAGGAGAAGCACGTCATCAGTTTACCGAGGCAATCACCAATGCGGCTCAAACACGAGTCGTTGGATATGGCTTAGATCAGGCAACACAAATGGGTCCGGTCATTACTTCACAAAGTAAAGCTCGAATTGAACAGTTGATTCAGCAAGGCGCAGACGAAGGTGCGACTGTGTTAGTAGATGGACGTGACTCGAAGGTTTCAGGTTACGAAAAGGGTAACTTTATCCGACCCACAATCTTGCAAAATGTCAACCCCAAAAGTGAACTTGCTCGGACAGAAATCTTTGGACCTGTGTTGGGTTTGATGCACTTGGAAACCATTGAGGATGCGATCGCCTTAGTAAACAGCGGACAATGGGGCAACATGGCTTGCTTATTTACCAACAGCGGTGCCGCAGCGCGACAGTTTCGCTACGAAGCCGAAGCGGGCAACATTGGCATTAATATTGGTGTCGCTGCGCCCATGGCATTTTTTCCCTTTAGCGGTTGGAAAGATAGCTTTTATGGAGATTTACACGGACAAGGACGACACGCCGTAGAGTTCTTTACTCAAACTAAAGTTGTTGTTGAGCGTTGGCCGAAAACTTGGTCGCGTCAGTTCTAAATTGAGTCAAATAATTGAGGCTGCCGAATCGGAATTTTAATAAAAAAGTCTGTACCTCGTCCTAACTCAGACTTGTAATCGAGGTTACCGCCATGATGCTGCACAACGATTTGGTAAGAAATAGACAACCCTAAACCTGTTCCCTTGCCGACTGATTTAGTTGTAAAAAAGGGGTCAAACAAGTGTTTTTGAGCTAGCTCTGTCATTCCTGACCCATTGTCACTAATTCTAATGACGACTTGGTCAATTGTTGGTTGTCCATTGTCCGTTAGTTGTTGGGACTGACGCCTAATAACCTGAGTGTGGATGGTAATACAAGGAACGTAGGACGATGCCAAAGATTCTGGTGCGTTGTAAGTGTTGAATGTTGACTCTTCGTCACCCTGGAGGACTGCTGTTTGATCGCATACCTCCTCTAGAGATGAGTTGAAAGCTTCTAATGTGGCTACGGCTTCTTCCGTAGCCATTGCGCTATTTTTCTGGGTAAAGGATTTCACATTAGCTAGCCTCTGCTTGGCATAGGATAATTCTTCTAAAGAAGTCTCTCCGCTAGAATTGGGCGTTTCAGTTTCCTCCACCAAGGTTCTTTTCTTTCCACTCGACGCTTGCAGTGTCATTCCTTTGTACTTGATCGCATCGATCGCATTATTCAGAATATTTAGAAACACTTGGTTCAGCTGTCTGGGGTAACATTCTACCTGTGGCACGTCACCGTATTCCTTGATCACCTGAATTGCAAGCTGCTGTCCCTTTGCCTGGAGGCGATGCTGCAACACTAAAAGCGTACTATCAAGACCTTCATGAAGATCAACAAGCTTCATCTCTGCTTCGTCCAACCGGGAGAAGTTCCGTAGGCTAAGCACGATCGCATTAATTCGAGATGTTCCACTCCCCATAGATTCCAAAACTTTTGGGAAGTCTGATGCAATAAATTCGCAATCATTCTCCTCGGCATAATTCTCAATCTCTTCTCCTGGATTGGGGTAATGGTTTTGATATAGCTGCATCAATCCTAAGAGGTGGGTTAGGTAATTGGTTGCATGGGCAAGGTTTCCCTCAATAATGCCAAGCGGATTGTTAATTTCATGCGCTACACCTGCCACCAACTGTCCAAGCGAGGACATTTTTTCACTTTGCACCAGTTGTACTTGAGTCCGTTTCAAATCACGTAGAGTCGAGTTGAGTTGTTGATTGGCTTCACTCAAATCCTGCTGGTACTGATACAAGCGCAAACCCGCACGGACTCGTGCCAATAACTCATTCAGGTTAACAGGCTTACTCAAAAAATCATCAGCACCCGCATCTAACCCTTCGACTCGATCTGCGATCGCCTCACGAACGGTCAGTAAGATAAAGAATATATTTGCCAGCTCCGGTGATGCTTTCACAGAACGACAGAGTTCCACTCCGTCCATCAATGGCATTACCCAATCACAGATAATTAAAGCTGGATGCAACTGCCTCGCTTGTTGTAGTCCTTCTTCCCCATTCCTGGCTACAGATACCTCATAGCCAGCCAAATGTAGCTCTCGTCTGAGGAGTAACCGCGTGACGGAATCATCTTCAACCAGGAGAATTTTTGACATAGTTGCAGCTTTCCAAATTGACAAAAAAAGGACGTCAGTACCTTTGACTTCTTCCCGATACATTCAGCTTGCTAGTTAACTGTGCGATCGCTTAACTTTTGTCAATGAATGCTTGAATTCGATCCAGAATCTGCTCTAACTCATCGACCAGCGTTGCTGCACCCACTAACTGGTTTTGTTTCGCCTGACTTTCTAGTTCGGCAGAGAGTTCTGGCATCTTGTAAATAGCGAGTGTAGCACTTGAACCTTTAAGCTGATGAGCACGACGAGCAACAGCGACACTATCTTCGGCTGACAAGGCTAGCTTAATTTCTGCTAAGTAAGTTACAGCATCTTCCATAAAAACCTGCAAGAGTTCTTGCTTAAACTCGACATCGCCTCTGGCTAGGTCATCCAGGTGTTCCAGATTTAAGGGCACCTCGTCAACGTTTCTAGGTGCAAAAGGGGAAGAGTTTGAAAACATAGAGAGGCGAGAGTTATGCGAGATCATCTGTTGTGAGTTTTGACTTTTCTCCAGCCACGGCTCGATGGCAGTTATGCTGTACCGAGAGCTTAGGGGTAGCGAGTCATCGAAAGAGGATTGGGCACTAGAAGGATGCGGAGCATTCAAAGGTTGGTTTTTCAGCTCTGTTTCCCCAGAGAGGGTATAAATCCAGCGCTCTAAAACCAACTCTAATTCTTCTAAGGTTACTGGTTTACTAATATAATCATCCATACCCGCTGCCAGACACTTTTCGCGATCGCCCAGCAGAGCATTAGCGGTCATGGCAATAACGACAGTACGGTGAGATGTCCTTTCAAATTCCCGTAAAAGCCGTGTCGCTTCATAACCATCAAGGACGGGCATCTGGCAGTCCATCAAAACAATATCGTAGTGCTTACTAGAGGAAGAGGCGAGGTTGTGTTCACTCACCCTCTCTTTCCAACTGCCAGCATTGCCTGTACACCCCAGCAACTGGTCAAGAGCTTCTTTCCCATTAACTGCACAATCAGCCTGATAACCTAGCACTTTGAGTTGATTGAGGATGACTTTCTGGTTAATCGGTGTATCTTCGACCAAGAGAATTTTCACCCTTGAGCGTTGGGCAATCGCGGCGAGGTTCATTGGTGAAGATTGACGCTGACTCAACGGCAGACTAGTAGAAACATCCGGCTTGGATACCTCATCATCAGGCATCAAGACTTGCCTCAAGCAACCTAACAGCTTAGAGGCTTTTAAGGGCTTAGTAATACAGCCACTAAACCCCAGATCCAAAAGGCGTAGGGTTTGCGATCGCTGATTGACAGCGTTCAAGATTACCCATTTCGGCTGCATCTGTGTAGAATCTGTGCAAATGAGTTGAGTCAGACTTTCAGAATCTCTCTCTAACAAACTAATATCAAGAATTGCTACATCAATATCCTGATGCTTATTCCTCGTAGACTGCAACGTTGTCAGTGCGTCCGCACTACTTGAGGCTTCCTCCACCTGCATCCCCCAGAAGCTTGCTAGGGTCGTCAACACACGGCGAATCGTTTCGTTGCTACTGATAATCAAGAGTTTCCGTTCTGCCAACGCGAGACTCGATGTCATTAACGTTGGGACAGGGTGGGGCAGTTTTGCCAAGGGCACTGTAAACCAGAACGTTGCTCCTTGCTGGGCTAAGAGAGGAATTGATTCACTACCTTGTCGAGATTTATAGAAACCGCTCCCCAACTCCTCATCTCCCTGTCCTCCCGTTACTGACCATCGACCCGGTACAAAGGCAGCACCTCGACTGGCAACACCAATTTCACCCTCCATGAGTTCCACTAGCTGTTTGCAAATCGCTAAACCTAAGCCAGTCCCTCCATCTTGCCGAGTTGATGAAGCATCCACTTGTGAAAAGGATTGGAACAGTTTCTTCTGGTTTGCTGGTGCAATACCAACGCCTGTGTCGGTCACAGAAAACCGGATGGAGGCATAACTCGATGTCTCAAATTCAAGGGAAGCTTGGATGACAACTTCGCCAATGGGCGTGAATTTAATCGCATTGCCAACCAAATTGGTAAAAATCTGTCGTAGACGACCTGCATCCCCTTGTAGTTGGCAAGGAACATTTGGGTCAATCAAGACAGCCAGTTCAATCCCTTTATTCAAGGCTGATGTGGCGAGTAAATCAGCGACATCTTCCAGGCAACTGTTTAGATCAAATTGCTGGGTTTCTAGACGCATTTCTCCAGCTTCTAGCTTGGAAAAGTCCAGGATATCGTTGAGCAGCGTCAGCAGGTTCTGGGCGCTCACACGTAATGTCTGCACAAAGTCAAGTTGCTCCGAGTTTAGGTCTGTTTTCAAGAGCAATTCAGTCATCCCTATCACTCCATTCATCGGAGTGCGGATTTCGTGGCTCATGTTCGCGAGGAATTGAGACTTGAGTCGGGAGTTTTCGAGTGCTGCTTCTCTGGCTTTCACCAACTCATTAATCTGCTCGGTGACAATCACAACGCCACCCACTGATTTTTCCGGTGTGTACCAGGGTTGTACCGCCCAACGGAGGTACATCGTAGAGCCGTCGGAGCGCTCCCACTTATCTTCTGGCTGAGATTGGACTTCTCCCTTAAGGGCGCGTTGCACAACGACTTGCCAATGTGGAGGGAAGTCAGAAAACCCATTAGACAAACGACCACCAATGATCGATCCCTCCAAGCCATAGTCTGTTAGCCATTTCTGAGAATGGGCAACATAACGCAACTGGGTATCGAACATTGCCATCGCAACGGGGGCGTTGGTAATAATTTCCCGCAGTTGCTGACGCTCTCTATCCAGTGCTTGCTCAACTTGCTTGCGCTCGATACCCAAAGCAATTTCATCGGCAACAGAACCAAGTGTATTAAAGGTAGCTTCTGTCAAGGGATGGTGGGCGAACATTGTTATCACTCCCACAAGCTGATTTTCGACAATCAGAGGGTAACCTGCAAAAGCAACGAGTTCCTGCAAAAGTGACCATTCGAGAATGCTAAGTTGCGGGTCATCCAGCAGGTTATTACTCAGATGCGGCTGACGTTCTGCGGCGATGCGACCAACCTTGAAGCGACCAAGAGCAATGCGTTGAGGCAGTTCACCCAGGTGAGCAAACATCCCAGCACTGACTTGCAGTTCCAACATATTGTCAACTGGATTGAGCATCCAAATGCGTACCAGGGAAGCGTCGAGGTGGCGCACGATCGCTTCTGCACAGTCTTGCAGCATGGTTGATAAGCTACTTCCCTGAGTGAGAGCAAGCCCGATGTCTGCCGCTAATGCTGTTTGACGCGATCGCTCAATCAGTGCTGCTTCGGTCTGCTTGCGATCGCTAATATCTAAGATCAGACCATCTAGACAGGACACTGCCCCGTCATCCCCGTAAACAATCTGACCTTGTTCATAGACCCAACGGATGCTGCCCGACTTGTCTATGATTCGGTATTCCAAATGGTAAGACGTACCAGCGACCAGAGCATCCTGAATCGTTTGTTGCACTTTTGCAAGGTCTTCGGGATGGATAATACTGGCAAAGGTTCGCACCTGATTAGTGACAAAATCGCTAGCAGGGTAGCCACTAATATCTGCGATCGCCTCGCTAATGAACAACATTGTCCAATCCGAGTCGAGGATAGAGCGATAAACTGCACCAGGTATGTTATCGACTAAAGTCCGGAAGCGCTGCTCACTAGCTTTGAGCGTCTCTTTAGTTGCAACACGCTCTTGCCACAGTGAAATCGCTGAGGCGGCTGCCTGTAGCAAAGCAACTTCTGAAGAGTCCCAGGCATAGGCTGTGGTGTAATTCTCAAACCCAATCAGCCCTCTAAACTCGTCCTTTACCATCAAGGGCAAAATCAAGATTGAGAGAATGCCTTGCCGCTCTAAAATAATTTGCTCCGTCTCTGGAAAATCTGCAACCACTCCAGTAACAATCTCACCCCGTCCCAATACCTCTAACCAACGCCCAAAACAACCATCGGTAAGGCAAGGGAGAGTAGATTTATTCGTTCTGGCAGCGATAGTCTCGCTCCACCACTGGGCAGACTGACTCAGTTTTAATTGACCAGTTGCCGTGTGATCGGTGTTAAAGGTATAAACGTGGCTTGCACCCGTTGCTTTTCCCAAAATCTCTAAGATCGACTGGTAACAACGATTTTTATCCTGATCTGCCAGCAACCGTTGCTGCACGTCCACGAGTGCCGCTAAATAACTTTCGCGTTTAGCAATATGTTCCTCAGCTTGTTTTAGCTGAGTGATATCAATACTTGACCCAGCAATTCGATAAGGTTTTCCCTTGTCATCCCGGAAGGCTGTTCCGCGTGAGAGTAGCCAGCGGTAACTGCCATCTTTATGCAGCAGCCGATGTTCAATTTCTAGATAGGAGGTTAAGCCTTCCAAATGAGCGATCGCGTCTATAAGAAGTCTCTGCTGGTCATCAGGATGTACACACTCTAGCCAGTCGTCTGGAACAGTACCAATTTCATCTTCGGTATAGCCCAAGAAGGTTTTTAGATTAGGCGCAACATAAATCTCACGAGTCAGGAAGTTTACCTGCCAAACCCCCACCTGACTACCACTAATCGCCAGTGCGTAGCGTTCTTCGCTCTCCAGTAGCTTTTGCGACATTTGGGTGCGCTCGATCGCGTAACACAAAGCACGAACCAGTAAAGGGCAGTCTACCTGGCTTTTGATGAGATAGTCTTGTGCGCCTGAGCGAATCGCTTGGATTGCTAGGTCTTCATCATCAAGACCCGACAGCACGACAATCGGTATTAAGGCAGCAGACGATCTCGTTCGGGAAGCGAGTCCACTCGCCGATTGGGCGGGTAAGGAGGGAGAAGACTCAGTGGTCGCGATCGCACTTTCGCCAGAACTCGCACAGCTTTGCTCATGAAGTATGCTTTCAAGCTTTAGCCGCGATCGCATCTGTTGTTCTGGGACTATTTCCTGGGAGTTGTTGGGATGGCTGTCTCGAAGGGCAAAACATACACTCTCTAACGTTTGCAGTCCTTGGCTGTCTGGCAATGACAAATCCAACAGAATCACATCAAAGGTGTCTTGCCGCAACAGCTCAAGCGTTTTGTCAAGCCGTTGAACATGGCTCGTCTCAAAGCGAGTGGCTCTAGCTTCTGACAATAACTTTTTGAAGAGTTCAGCGTCTTTTAAGTTGTCCTCAACCAGAAGAACTTTGAGCAATTGAGCGTCCATGGTTGTGTTTATTATTTCCTTATCTTGAATCCGAACCCAGTAGCCTCTTCCCGACTAGAGCAACAGTTGTTGTCCAATTTAGAAGAAGATCTAGCTGTTGTTGTATGACAGTGCTTCGATTCCTTGCACGCCTGAGCTGTTGAGCAGCCACACGGATGAACTGGCGATCGCTTGGCTAGCTATCACTATCATCGTTGGTGTAATCATAATAACCAAGCCATATTTCAAGCTCTGTTATCAGTTTAAGAAAAAATTCTGTAGTACAGCTAATTAATCAATCTGTATTACTCAACAGGTACTAAACCAACCTTGATTTCCTCTTATTTAAAATATTAAGTTGAACATTTAGTTTTTACTCATTTGTCGAATAATAAAATATGTTCGTTTAACGTTTGAATTTTACTTAATCCACAAACTTTTGCTATCCAGATTCCCGACTTCTTCAAAAAGTCGGGAATCTTAGCGTTTACGAAATGCATAGAGAAACTAGACCTAGTCCTTAATCGAAAGCGGAGAGTTATGTTTCATTCTTTCTACTTACATACTGGCGTTTAGACTAATGCGCTCTAACTCAGCTTCGCTGAGTGGAG
>NZ_JCACKQ010000025.1:0-9101 GCF_059505465.1 Symplocastrum torsivum
TGGCTTCGAGCACCTTAATTCAAGAGCTACTCAGATGTCAAATGGGTTCTATATATACAAAGCTGGCTCAATCCAAATTTTGCTACATTAGACCTCTTGCAACAGTCCCTTTCATCAAATTCTGGGGCAGGCGGGACGCCTACCCTACAAGAAAAAATGATTTTTGTGGGATGGGCATCTTGCCCGTCCGGTGATATTTTTGCAAGAGGTCTATTCATCTTTCATAAGTGTGATCGTGCCAGTAACCAGGAAGAATAGAGCTGGTAGGCAGTTCTACAATAGGAACGTTGAGGTGGGAAAACGCTCATGCCTGTGCCGGAAACGAACGAAAAGACAGCAAGCCTCTACGAAACAGATTTCTACGCCTGGACGCAGGAACAAGCTTCATTACTTCGCGAACATCAGTGGAGTGAGCTTGACTTGCTCAATTTGATTGAGGAGATTGAATCCTTGGGGAAACAGCAACGTCAGGAACTGCGAAATCGGTTGAGTGTATTGATTGGTCATTTACTGAAATGGGAGTACCAATTCTCTAACCGTAGCCGTAGTTGGCTTGCAACAATTCAGGTGCAGCGTCTGGATGTGTCCGAACTGCTTGAAGAGAATCCCAGCCTCAAACCCTACTTGGAGGAAGCACTCCAGAAAGCTTATGCTAAGGGTGTCATATTGGCTGTGAAGGAAACTGAGCTGCCTAGTGGGACTTTTCCGGTTGAGTGTCCCTACAGTTTGACGGAAATTTTAGGCGATCGCTTTTATCCTGGGGAAGCGAGTGAGTTGGTTAGTGAATTGGAGTAGAGGTTGAGCTGAAGAAGTTGGGAACTTCACTCTCTTCAACATCAAAGGTAATGACTATCGCCTGATTGTCAGTATCGGCTGGCGTTGACCAACAGAGGATGTCAGGAAAGAGTAAACATATCTTTATAGTTGGCGAAGTCGAAGATTCTGAGACAGAATAATGGTCAGAATTAAGATAGGTTACAACTGATTACCAGGACTTTATGGCTGATCTAGCGCCAAAAACGAGTTTCGAGATCGTCTCTTTAGACGATACAGCCTTGATCCAGATACCCATTCGCCTGAGTGGTTTGGAAGCTGTGGCTTTCAAAGAAACTTGTCAGCAACTTCTGCAAGGGGATTCTATTCCCAAAAAAATTAATTTCGATTTCAGCCAGACTACGTTTATTGACAGTAGTGGAATTGGTGCATTGGTGAGTAATCACAAGAGTGCTAGAGGAAAAGGAGTTGAACTAGTACTTAGGAATGTAACTCCTCAGGTGATGGCAGTGCTGGAAATGACAGCGCTTGACAAGGTTTTGACCCTTGAGCAACTGGATGAACCCAAACGGCTAGCCGATAATTGGGGAAAAACGCAGTTGCCAACAACTCACCCTTCTGTACGCTCTCCCGTGAAGCGTACCTTAGATGTTGTGGGCGCAATTGTGGGTTTAGGGATTACTAGCATTGCCTTTATCCCAATTGCGATCGCGATTAAACGCGATAGTCCAGGCCCAATTTTCTTTGGTCAAACTCGCTTAGGTTGGATGGGAAAACCCTTTACAATCTGGAAATTCCGTTCTATGTATATGGATGCGGAAGAAAGAAAAAAAGAACTTGAAAGCATAAATCAATCAGACGGTAAGACTTTTAAAATTGAGAACGATCCCCGAATAACGCCTGTAGGTCGCTTTTTACGGAAAACCAGTTTAGATGAACTGCCTCAATTCTGGAATGTCATTAGAGGTGAGATGAGTTTGGTTGGTACCAGACCCCCGACACCGAATGAAGTTGATATCTATGAAGTACCGGAGTGGCAACGCTTAGATGTTAAGCCAGGAATGACCGGGGAATGGCAGGTGAATGGACGCTCTTCAGTCCGCAATTTTGAAGACATCATTAAACTGGATTTACGCTACCAGCAAAACTGGTCGTTAGCGTATGACCTGAAACTCATCGTCAAAACAATCTTGGTTGTGTTTCGTAAAGATAGTGGCGCTGTTTAGAAAAACCTGGAACCAGCTTCGGTTCATGCACAATGAAAGACCAGTCCAACAATCCCATCTTCAGGTGAAGACGGACTTGAATGCTGTGACAGAAGTTTTGCAGTGGTTCGAGGAATTTACTTCATCTCTACTGCCTCATCAACTTGGGTCGCAGTGCCAACTTGCTTTGGTCGAAGGCTTTACCAATGCGGTTCGCCATGCCCATCATGACTTACCTCCAACCACTCCAATTGATCTAGAATTAAAGGTTTTTCCTGACTTCCTAGAGATGCGAATTTGGGATCAGGGACCCCCTTTTGATTTTCAATCAAAACTCCAATCCCTCTGCCAGGAGGAATCTGATCCACTTGAAAAAGAAGGAGGCAGAGGGCTGATTTTTATGCAGCAGCTAACAGACGAGCTTTCTTACGCTCGGCTGGATGATGAGCGCAATTGTCTACTGATGCGTAAACGACGCTAAATTTCAGCAACAGCTCGTTCAATCAAACGCCTTGCCAGGGTTTGAGTGCCCGTGTGTTCGTAGTAGTTTGTGGATACATCCAGAAAGGCACCTAGGTAGTCCAATTTATTGTCGGCAACATCAATAAACCCATGCAAGTTATTTGCTACTTTTTGGGGAGTTAAAGCTTTCGAGGCAACAAAATTACCCATCCAACCTTTAACCGAGTCAAAGCTACGACCAATAAAGTTGAGCTTGCCACCGGAATCGCCACCAGGAATGGTGTCTTTGATACTGCTGAAGGTCTGATTTTGTTCTAAATCTGAAGGCTTTAGGCTTGAAATAGTTGATTGTGCTTTCTGGATAAAGTCAGGACCAAGGGGAATCAGACCATCAAAACAAACCAGTGCTGCCATCCGCATCAAGTTTTCGCCACCATAGTCCCCTAAAGAACCAACGAAGTCCCCAATACTATCGCCAGGGATACCGTTAATTTGGCAGAAGGCGACGACCTCCACGACTAATTTCAAGGACAAATCAATAGTCTGTGCTTTGTCAGCTTTCGGTGTTAGTCGGTTTAAGAAACCCATTAGGGGAATTTTCTCGCCAACTTTATTAGCTAAGGCAGCAGCACCAAGAGCATAATCAGTCTTGTCAACGGTTTGGTAAAGCCACATGGCGCGTTGGTAGCCCTGAGAGCGATCGTTGTACAAATAGACAGCGCGATCGCCTATTTGCTGAATCAGGGCTTCGTCCGTTTCACCCGTGACGGTGCGTATTGTATTCTCAAAACCAACCAAATTATTCCACTGACCAGGAATGACAAAGTCTAGTGACCGTAGTGCCATCGTGGTAATGTTTTTAGTTGGCAGTTCATTAACGAGTTCAAAAATTGGTTTGCTCACAAAAAGGCTCCTTATCTTCGTTTTGAGTTTTTACCAGATGCTTCAATCATTAAGTCTTGAGTCTTGAAATGGCAGTCAGGGAAAGGCTCCTACTCAAGAATATTGAGGGGGTTCTGATGCCACCGAGCCTGATTTACTGAAGTCGAGCAAGACCATTGAGGTTAAATTTTTGTAGCCAAGCTTCGCGATCGCTTGCTGTAAATGAAGGGTCACGAGATAAGGCTTTCACCTGGTAGCGGTTGTTGACGAGGACAGCCGTTTGAGTATTGCCAACTTCTACGGCTGGATAACCCCCAATTTTTTTTGTACTTTGCTGAAATTTCGCTACTGCGGCTGGAGTGCTACTCGTGTCAGAAATAGATAGCATTGCAACATCTTTGCCATCTTTTTTCAACTTCCCCTCAGCAAATCCTTTTTTCTCCTGAGCATAGGCAAAATCATAGCCATTGCCCCCTTTCGGGAAGAACTTATTAAAACTAGAGCCTTGTGTGGCATCTTTCGCAACAGCCTGACCACTTTTCTGCTGACTGCTTTCCTGCTGTGCCTGGTCAAAACGAGAAGGAGCCTCTGTCGCGCAGGATGTTACGAAAAGTAATAGACATAAAAGCAAAGGAGCCAAAATCTTACGCAAACGGTTCATAATCATCGTTTTCTCCTTGAATGATTGGGGTTCTTGTTCCAATTCTGGCGCAGTGTTTGCTAATCGGGATCACCCTCAAGTCACATCACAAAGCTCACACAAGAAGCACTATGGAAATCTGCCATTTCTGGACAGGGGAAGAAACACAAGCCAACGTTAATGGTTGACGGGATTTCTTCACTTATGTCAACCGTTAACAGAATCGCCCGTACTTTAATTAGAGGAGGAGTCAATTTGTTATTAAATTTGTTACAAAAGTAAACACTCAACGGAATTCCCCGTACTTTAGTTGAAGCAGAGGTCAACTCTAAGTTTCTTGCCCCAAAGGAAAACTCACAACAGACATGCTGACTAACTCCTCTTGGTCGAATCTGCTACAAGGTGTCGCTCAAGCTACCAGTCAACTACTGACAACGGCTGACTATGGACTGGGAATTAATCTAGCCTTAGCCACCTTGGGGCAAGTCACTAATGTGGATCGAGTCTATATTGCCCAAATTCATCCGCATCCAGAGACAGGTGAGCCTGCAACCAGTCTGCGGTACGAGTGGTCAAGGGATACCGTTGAGCCTCAAATTGCCAATCCTCGTGTGCAGAATGTCCCGTTTTCCGCCTTTGGCATGGAGAGGTGGTACGACGAGATTCAGCACGGACAACCACTGAGTCTATTAGTTCGAGATTATCCCGTCGATTCAGGAGAACGGCAACGATTTGAACCTCAAGGGATTCTGTCGATTATCGTAGTGCCGATTCCAGTGAATGGAGAATTTTGGGGGGTTGTTGGCTTTGATGATTGCCAGAGTGAACGGCGGTGGTCAAAGGATGAAGAAGCGGTTTTGATGACAATGGCAGCAACCTTGGGAGGCGCAATAGCACATCGCCAAACTGAAGCGGCACTGCGCCAAAGCCAATCTAGAGTCGAACAAATTGCCGCTAATGTACCGGGAATGATTTTTCAATTTCTCCAGCGAAAAGATCGTTCCCGCTCTATTCTCTATGCCAGTTCTGGTTGTATTGAACTTTATGAATTACCTCTGGCTGTAATTCAAAGCAACTCTGAGTTACTCACAGACTTGATTCACCCCGATGACCGTGAGACGTATGAACAATCTGTAGCTGCTTCGATTGCCACTTCATCGCCTTGGAATTGGGAAGGACGCATCATCACCCCTTCCAGCAAACTTAAGTGGGTTCAAGGTCGTTCCCGACCACAGCAACAGCCAAATGGTGACATCCTATGGGACGGCTTTATGGTAGATATCACAGACCGAAAACAGGCGGAAGTCGCTTTGCAGCAAAGTGAAGCCAGAAATCGTGCCTTTGTCAACGCGATTCCCGACTTGATGTTTCGGCTGCAACGGGATGGAACCTATCTAGATGTCAAAGCGGAAAATGTAAGTGATTTGTTGATTGACCCGACTCAGGCAATTGGTCAAACGGTCTATGATGTGCTTCCCCCAGATGTTGCCCAAGAGCGGATGTATTATGTTGAGCAAGCGTTGAAGACTGGGGAAGTTCAAAGCTTTGAATATCAACTATCCTTCAACGGCAAAGAACGTGATTATGAAGCACGAATTGTTGTCAGTGGTGAAGATGAAGTTTTGACAATTGTTCGTGATATTACAGAACGTAGGCAGGCAGAATGCTCCTTACGAGAAAGTGAAGAACGGTTCCGCAATTTAGTAGAAAAATCTTTGGCAGGAATCTACGTCATTCAAGATGGTAAGTTTCCTTATGTTAATCCCAAGTTTGCCGAGATTTTTGGCTATACGCTAGAAGAATTTCTATCTAGCCGTGACTTATCCAATCTCCCAATCCCAGAAGATGCGGATTTAGTTGCTGAAAATGTCAGAAAGCGGTTAGAGGGTGAAGTCGAAACGATTCACTACACCTTCAGAGGACAGAAAAAAGATGGAACGTTGATTACGCTGGAAGTACTGGGAAATAAAACAGAATTCAAGGGAAAGCCAGCCATGATTGGAACATTGCTGGATATTAGCGATCGCCAACGTGCAGAAGCGCAATTGCGAGAAAAAGAAGCCCAGTATCGCAGCATTTTTGAATCGACCAGTGATGGCTTAATTATTAATGACCCAGATACGGGCTTAATTGTCGAGGCAAATCCGGCTTGCTGTCAGATGCATGGCTACACTTATGATGAATTTATTGGGCTAAATCCCAAAGCCTTTGTCCACCCCAATAGCTACCATCTATATGAAGAATATATGGTCAAACTCAAGGCGGGTGAATCGTTTATCTGTCGGGCTGATGATGTTCGTAAAGATGGTACTATATTTCAAGTTGAGGTGCTTGGTACACGCTTTATGTACCGAGGCAAGCCACATTTTTTGGCAGTGGTACGTGACATTACTGAACAACTGCAAGCAGAGGTAGTAAGGACACGCTTAATTGCCTCTTTGCAAGAAAAAGAAGAACAATATCGGAGTATTTTTGAAGCGACTAGTGATGCGTTACTGATTAACCGTCTAGATGGAACCTTGATTGAGGCAAATCCAGCGGCATATAAGATGCATGGTTATTCGTATGAAGAGTTTATCCATTTAGACCCTACGCAGTATATTCATCCAAACTTTCACTTAAAGCTAAAAGATTTTTTTGAAACAATTAAAGTAGGTGGGGAATATCGGATTCAGTCTATTAACATCCGTAAAGATGGCTCAACCTTTCCTGTAGATGTGTTTGGAATTGGCTTTACTTATAAAGGTGAACTTCATAGTTTAGCGATTATCCGTGACATCACCGAACGAATAAAAGCAGAAGCAGAACTGCGTCTTGGCGCACAACGCGATCGCCTTAGAGCAGAAATCGCCTCTCGGATTCGGCAAAGCCTCAATATTGAGCAAATTCTCAAAACAACTGTGACGGAAGTGCGCCAGTTTCTCAAGGCGGATCGAGTCTTTATTATTCAGATTAACGAGTCCCAAAATCCCATGTTTGCTGAATCGGTTGCTACTGGTTGGGGTTCAATCCGAGGGCTGTTTTTTGAAGACTTGGAAGACAATGATACACTCAGGCGATTAATTCCAATGTTTATCGCTGGAGGGGTGATTGTCATCAACGATGCGTCAACGGCAGAGATATCACCCCTACGCGCTGAGTATTTTGCCAAGTACGGTGTTAAAGCGAGCCTCGCGGTGCCAATTGAAGTTAGTGGTAGCGTATCGGGACGATTAGCCGCTCATCAATGCAGTACCTCTCGGCAATGGCAACAGTGGGAAATTGATTTATTAGAGCAACTAGCAACACAAGTTGCGATCGCTCTACAACAAGCTCAGTTATACCAAGAAGTTCAAGACCTTAACACCAATTTAGAACAGATAGTTGAGCAACGTACCCAAGAACTCCAACAAAAATACGCTGAACTGCAAGAACTACATCAACTCAAAGATGTCTTCCTACACGCTGTCTCTCACGACTTACGCACCCCTGTTATGGGTTGGTTACTTGTGCTGAATAATCTACTCAACCAGCAACCAGTCCTCAATCGTCAGGTTGCCAGCAGCAACGAACAACCAACAATTTCCGTTTCTCACTCAATTTTAGAGCGAATGATTCAAAGTAGCGATCGCCAGTTACGCCTGATCGACTCACTCCTTGATGTCCATCAGAGTGAAGTTCAAGGCATGGTTCTGCAACGGGAACCCCTACAGCTAAAAACCCTCATTCAAAACCTTGTTGAGGATTTAGCTGCCTTACTAGAAAAAAATCAAGCGACTCTAACGAACCACGTCACTACTGACTTACCAGTGATTCTTGCCGACTCAACTCAGTTACAGCGAGTCTTCGAGAACTTGCTTTCCAATGCAATGAACCACAATCCGCCTGGTGTTCATCTCACACTAGAAGCAAGTGTAGAGCCTGATTTAATTCGCTGTAGTGTCTCCGATAACGGTGTAGGTATGAATCAGGAAACCACAGCAATGGTCTTTCAACTCTACACTCAAGGTAATACCCCAAAACAACGTCCTAAAAGAGGCCTCGGCTTAGGGTTATATCTGTGTCACCAAATTATTACTGCTCATGGCGGTGATATTGGCGTTGATAGCTGTCCCAATATTGGTACTACCTTCTGGTTTACATTACCCCGGCAAAGTAATGCATAAAATAAATAAGCCCTCTAAATTCATCTAAGCGAAAACCCAAGATAATGAATCATTCGGGTTGTTTTCTACATACCACTTAAATGCATATTAGCTAACACTAAGTTCAGGTCATTAGAGGAAAGGGAAAAGTAGGTCAAAGCAGAAAAACCATGACCTACGAACAAGTTGAACATCTTAAACTAGAGATGCTTTATCAAAAAGGAATTGGATTAGTCGGGCTTGGTACAACTGGTACAGGAATTGGATTAGTCGGGCTTGGTACAACTGGTACAGGAATTGGATTAGTTGGGCTTGGTACAACTGGTACAGGAATTGGTATTGTTCCGTTAGGAATGACAATCACAGGAGCGCCCCCTAGACTGGGCTGTAAGTTAACAGTAGTGTTTTGGTCAACTGTCAATGTTGAAGCCGTGGCTGGCGGCGAATCAATAGTGATGCCCGTTCCAGGGGGAGTATCAACGCTATTGCCACCGATACCAATATCAAGGACTGAATCATTCTCTAAGGCAACGGCAATACTAATACCACTAAGAGTGTTAGTGACATCATTATTGACAACTGTTAGCGTTCCTTGAGCGGCTCCTGTCGAACCAACATTGACACCATTAACATTGTTTTTGAGTGAGTTGTCGCTAATGATTGAATTAACCTGAGTTTGGTCAGCGCTACTAACAGCAATACCTGTCCCTGTCGTGTCTTCAACAGTGTTGCTGCCGACGTTAATGTCAAGGAGGGAGCTACCTCCTGCCTCAACACCTACCCCAATTGCACCACCTGTGATGGTATTCTCCACAACCTCTACAATTCCTTGGGCTGTATCAACTAAGCCAACAGTGATGTTCTCCAGATTATCGGTGAGGGTGTTGTCGTTAATCGTGGCATCAACTTGAGCTTGCCCAAGAACCTCAACAGCAATACCTGTCCCTGTCGTGTCTTCAACAGTGTTGCTGCCGACGTTAATGTCAAGGAGGGAGCTACCTCCTGCCTCAACAC
>NZ_JCACKQ010000025.1:9201-67825 GCF_059505465.1 Symplocastrum torsivum
TCGTGGCATCAACTTGAGCTTGCCCAAGAACATCAACAGCAATACCTGTCCCTGTCGTGTTGTTGACAGTGTTGCTGCCGACGTTAATGTCAAGGAGGGAGCTACCTCCTGCCTCAACACCTACCCCAATTGCACCACCTGTGATGGTATTCTCCACAACCTCTACAATTCCTTGGGCTGTATCAACTAAGCCAACAGTGATGTTCTCCAGATTATCGGTGAGGGTGTTGTCGTTAATCGTGGCATCAACTTGAGCTTGCCCAAGAACATCAACAGCAATACCTGTCCCTGTAGTGTTGTTGACAGTGTTGTTGCCGATGTTAACGTCGATGAGAGAGCTACCTCCTGCCTCAACACCTACCCCGATTCCCCCGCCTGTGACGGTATTCTCTACAACCCCTACAGTTCCCACGGCTGTATCAACTAAGCCGACAGTGATGTTTTCCAGGTTGTTAGTTAGCGAGTTTCCGTCAATGTTCAGGTCAACAGTACCAATATTGTTGTTCAGTGAAATGCCCGCGTTACTATTAGTAATGGTGTTATTAGCAACGGTAGTTGTTCCAGTTACATTACTAAGAGAAATACCGCTTTGAGCAGCACCAGTAATCACGTTGTCACGGATAGTTGCGTCACTGACATTGGTTCCTTCAATAGCATTGCCTGTCGAATTGAGAAATCTGAATCCAGATAAAACCGTGTTGTTTCCCAGTGCAACGGTACCTGTGATGGTTGGTAGCAGACCAGTTCCAGAGAAGGGTAACTGTACATTGCCAGCTTCTACGGTGTCAATGATCTGTGCGGGTCCAGTCGAAAGTATCGATACATTATCTGGAATCCTAAAGGCGGCAATTCCTGGATCTATAGTGGCTCGTACATAAACAATGTCATTGGGTTGAGCTATTGCCAAAGCTTCTTGGACGGTTGCAAAGGGACTCTCAAAGGTACCATCACTGTTCCCAATACCCAGGTTTACGTGTTGGAATCGGTAGGCTTCATTGGTTGTTGGGTTGGTTGCTGTAATGGTTTCAAATTCCTCCTGCTCATCAACTGTAATTGTTGAAGTACGCCCAACTGACTCTCCAATCCGAGCCAAAGTGCTATTTCTTTCGGCACCACGGGGTCGAGTTCCTGGAAAGCTAGCCCCCAAGCTCAAAACTACCCTTGTATCGAATAGTGGGTCATTCTGCACCAGTAAACCGACTCGAAGGTTATCGGATGGACGGGCTTCCAGTCGTCCTCGAATCCCAAAGCCATCATCACCACCTGGGGCATTGTAGTAATACACACCCCCATAGCCTCGTAAGTCTCCCTCTCCAAGTCGCGCTAGTTGGGTACCGACTTCAAGATCTAAGCCTCCCACGGCTGCCTCAAACCGTCTATCTCGATCTAAAAGTAAGAAGTTTCCCTCAAAGTTAGGATTGGAGAAGGATTCGGCGACCTGTTGGCGTCGATCGCCAATAGGAAGGTAGCCATTAACTCGGAAATCTAATTTATTTGTCAGTAGCTCAAAACCAGCACCAATCTGATTAAAGAAGCTATTACCAGTGTCACGGAAGTCATAAGCAATGTAGCCTCCTAGAATTTGATCTTGAGATGAACTGTAGAACCGCTGTCCTAGCACTAGATTTCCGCCCATAGTAGAGTCAGTCAAGTACAACAATTTTCCTTCTAGGAAGGTAAGGTTGTTTCCTGGACTCTGTTGTAGAGGAATAAAGCCTTCAAGGCTAAAAAATGGCTCTTCATAACCCGGACCTGTGGTGGTAAAGCCTACTCCACCTCTGGGAGAAACTCTAAGATCGTCGGCTGAACCAGTTTCTGAAGGTAATTCGGGTTCTGAGTCCGGTGTCTGAGCTACTACTGGCGTTATGAGTGTGGTAGCCGAGATTAAGCTTACGCCTAGTGATAGCAGTGACAGCTTTAACGTCTTCATGTGCATCCTTATAAATTTTGTGGCTTCTTGAGAGGCGAAATTCTGTCTCTAGAGCAAAATGCTTTTCTGTAGATTAGTGGCTGTTGTGAGTTACTAGGATCAGTAAGATCCAGGAAATAAATAAAGAGATTTAAAGTGTTTCTCTAGTGAAATCACGGAGGATTTTTGAGAAATATTTGATATGTTGGTGTTTTCTTGGCGGCTTGGAAGTTGATATTAACCGAGCGCTCAAAACAGAAGCCTAGACTAGGGTTTCAAAAAGCGTCCATCACTGTCCAGTTGGATTCTTTGCCGATCATGTGCGTCGAAAATCGCCCTCGACTGTCAGTTGAGGCGATTATCTTTAGCAGGTGGCTATACCTAGTCGTCGGGTGATCTTCACCCAAAACTCTGTGGAATTACGGATTAGAAAAATCAAGAAATTTTGTAGATTTAAGGTGTCATCTCTCTTGTGGGGTCGAAGAAATTGAGCAATAACGCCTTACTGAGGGCAACTCTTGCCCCAATGGTAATTACAGTGTCGCTGCGGCAGCCGCACCAATCCACTCCACTACAAAAATGGACATTTGAGAACGAACCGATTATCAGAATCGGTCGTGCGGTTGATAACCATGTCGTTCTCCACAGTTCTGTTGTCTCACGTCATCATGTTGAAATCCGGCACATAGCCAGCTACTGGCAAGTGATTAACGTTGGAAATAATGGCACGTATCTCAATGGGGAACTGATCACAACTATTCCTGTAGTTGACGGCATGATCGTTGCTCTCGCTACCTCTGGCCCTCAACTTCAGATTAACTTAGGCGATACCGCTCAAAAGCCTAGGCAAAAAACGCTGCTAAGCCAGCATCCTGCGTCTCAAGAGAATCAAGCAAAGGAAAGAGACACCTATCTCCAAAAGCCAAAGTTCTCAAGTGAGAGCTTTCTTTAAACAAGAGCGATAACTACCAAAAAAAGTAGGCTCCATTACTAAAGATGTTCTTGTTTCGTCAGAGTTTTAAACATTTTCACTGGCCGATCGCATTTATCCTGCTGGTACTCGTCGCGGGCTGTTCCTTCACGCCATCCCCAACATTGCATCCAACTCCACCTACTCCAAGTGCGATCGCATCTAGCCCCACGACTTCAGCGAAACAAGAAGATATTTGGTCTTTGCTTCAGCAAGGGGAACCCGGTTATGTAGTGATGATGCGCCATGGGATCGCACCTGGAACGGGCGATCCGCCTAACTTCCGCGTTGAGGATTGCACGACACAACGAAATCTATCAGCAGAAGGTAGGGCGCAGGCTGTGCGAATGGGTGAGGCATTCCGCCGCCGTAACATTCGGGTTGCGAGAATTTTATCCAGTCAATGGTGCCGCTGTTTGGAGACGGCGAGGCTGATGAATTTAGGCACAGTGGAAGCGTTTCCAGCGATTAACTCATTTTTTAGCGATCGCCTTACTGAACCCATGCAAACGGCACAAGTGCGCCAGTTTATTGCTGATAACCGTTCCACTCCCGGCGTGATTATTCTGGTTACCCATCAAGTCAACATTACTGCGATCGCTGAGATTGCACCCCAATCTGGTGAATCCGTTGTGCTGCGGGCTAATCAGCAAGATCAGGTAGAGTTAGTCGGACGAATTAACGCCTTGTAAACCACACAATCAAGGCATAAAAAGAGTTTCAGAGATTGAAGCCGACTTGCTTTAAAAAACTTGATAAGTCGGGCAAGAAACTCTTTGAGCCTCTAAAATAGTATTTATGTACTACTTGCTGGGATATTTGGGTTCAGTGTTAATTGAGCCTGGTTCCGGCAAGCTTACCTATGACTATACGACTTCGATGAAGTAGTTTTCTCTCATGCCAAGAGCGACCTTACCCAGAACAACTGCACCCTTAAGTAGCGAGGACAAGGGCACAATTGCTGCTGTGTTGACGTGGGACTTGTGCAAGCCAGTCACTCCTGAAGAAATCGAAGCCATCCAGGTAAATGGGGAGTGGGTAGCTGTGCGCCTAAGCTGCCAGCGGGCTGTACCTATCCATCGCGACGTCTTCCGCTCAATCCGGCAACAGCAATATTTAGGCTAGACAATTCTTTGATTGGCACTAGAGTAAGCTTCTCACCCATTATGAAGACTCCTAGGGACGCAAAGTTAACTCTTTTGAAAGAGCAGGAGTTACTCTCCTGATAGAGTGTTTAGCTCCCTTACCTTAGCTACTTTGAAAGCAGAGTTGCTAAACAGTTCTAAAAAAATGCGGGAAGATCAATCATTCTCTAATGTACTTGTGGTGATGCTTGTGGGAGCCGCATTTGCTGCTGGAGCGATCGGCTTTCAACCTTGGAGACATCAGGATTCTGCCTCAGTGGAAGTAGAGCGCACTGCCCAACAGAATAGGTATGATGCAGCTCCTGTGTCAGAGTAATTTCAGAGAAATACCCGCCTTGCCAGGAAGGCGGGTCTGAGTAATATCTTTGTTAAATGCTGCTCAAAGCTAACATCATCAAGCTTGGCTCTTCTCTTTCAGTAGGCTGAGAATTGTGTAAAGACAATTTGTATAAAAAAATACGGTATAAGGGTTTGATTAAGTCTGTGGTGGTCATTGCTATCTCTTGAGCAGATATCAGTACATACAGAGACAGCCAGTAGTTGTATGCCTAATAACACGTTGACTTAACGTAAACACTTTCATGAGGTACAGGTTGACTTAGACCATTGCCATTACTTTGGGAATTGTAAAAACACGAGTTGAATAAGCGATCGCCCAAACTCCAGTACGGGCGATCGCTTTTTTTGAAGAAACACAGATTCAAGATACATTCGTGGTAACAAAACGTTTGCTTCTTGCTGTTGTACTCTTAACACAGACACTGGGAGACAATTTACCTTTAATGTCGGCAGAACGCTCCCGTTATAATCAGCGTGGACATATCGAGCCAAAGCGTGAATACCACGCTTTGATTTAACGGCTTTCCGGAAAGCCGACCAACAACCAAGTGTATTTTAAGTGAGTTCAATGAACTGAGAATCACCTTTTGGTGAGAATCCCTCGCTATAATGCATAGCATTTAGCGACGGGAGTATGTCAATTTGAGTCTCAAGCTTTATTTCTTACGTCATGGGCAAACAGATAGTAGTCGGAATAATGCATTTTGCGGTTCAACTGACGCAGACTTAACGTCAGATGGGGTGGACATGGCGAAGGCTTTTGGGATCGCTTATCGTTCTACACCTTGGACGGCGATTTTTTGTAGTCCAATGGCACGAACCGTCGCAACGGCTAAGCCTCTATGTGAAGCCATTGATATGCAGCCAGAACTGCGGGATGGCTTAAAAGAAATCCACTACGGCAAGTGGGAAGGTCAATCAGTTGATATAGTAAGTCGTGATTACCACGATGACTACATCCGGTGGACGGCTGACCCCGCTTGGTATCCACCAACTGAAGGAGAACCCGCTGTTGCGATCGCGTCTCGTGCTTTGCTAGTTATAGAGGAAATCAAGCAACGGTTCTCTACGGGTAATGTTTTGATTGTCTCCCACAAGGCAACCATTCGCATTATTTTGTGTAGTCTTTTAGGAATTGATGTTGGACGCTTTCGCTTTCGTTTAGGATGTCCAGTTGGTTCAGTGAGCATTGTTGAATTTGGTTCTCATGGCCCATTACTTCATGCTTTGGCTGACCGTACTCATTTGGATGAACGTTTGCGTACTTTACCAGGAACTTAAGGTGAATGGTACTGGCTTAAGGAAGATGGGGAAGGTGGGGAAGAAATTATTCCCTCATTTCCCTTAACGAGAGTGACATTCAACTTAAGGTAAAAATCGTTGTTCACTTTAGGTAAGTTGCTTAACAGGTACCGGACTTAATTCCTCGGTAACAGTTGGCAAAGAAAGATGCTGACGCAGCACCTCTCGCGTCGCCGCTAAACTACACGCCAAAGTCACTCCCTCCTGTTCCAAGACACCCAACACCTGACTCGGATCGTCTCGTTTAACAACAGGTAACTGATGTAGACCTCTTGCCCCCATCCGATCTACAGCCTCTGCAATCGCTTCATCAGGGTAAGCGTACACCATATCTCGCGTACAGATGTCACCCAGCAGTAGCTTCGGCATCTGAGCGGTAGGAAAGTCCGTTTTGGCACGAATAAGCGATCGATTAATGTCCTGCAAGCTGACAAGACCAACTAGGTGTTCAGCATCATCGACGACCAAAGCACTACGAGATTGACTCGTTGTCAAAGCAAGAGCCGCTTCTAATACAGGCATTGAACTCAATAGCATCAAGGACGGCTGATGCATCGCTTCTGCCACAAGCATTTGCTGCATAATTTCCCGCTCTGGGTTTGGCTCAACACTAAGACCAAGAGTTGCCTGTAGCTGTGGTTCTTGGCTTGGTGCGGGTGTGAGCATTTCCATCAACCAAACAGATAGTCCCACTGCCGCCATCAGAGGTAGCACAATGCGGTAGTCCCGCGTTAGCTCAAACAACAACAGGATTGCTGTCAAGGGTGCCCTGGCGCTACCAGCCAGAACGGCTGCCATCCCAACCATCGCGTAAGCTGGGGGGGCAGCAATATTCACCATTCCTGCTGGAATGATTGCTGCTAGAACTGTTCCATAGGTAGCTCCCAAAGCAGCACCCAGGAACATTGCGGGCGCAAAAATGCCACCGACCAAGCCACTACCTAAACTAATCGCTGTTGCCACCAGCTTGATAACGAGCAGGGTAAGCAACAAGGGTAGAGTAAACTCAACACCCTGGAGCATGGCTTGAATCGTTTCATAGCCAACACCCAAAATTTGAGGTGCATACAAAGCTGCCAAACCAACGCAGAAACCACCAATTACTGGTTTTATCGGTGGCGGCAGTTGCCCCAGCCAGCGCAAACCGACAACTTCTCCCTTAAAGCAACGCCGTGCTAGTTGAATGGACTTGGTGTAAGCCAAAGAGACAAGACTTGCTAGCAAACCCAATCCTAAGTACAGGGGTAATTCTAAGGGGCTACGGACTTCATAAACGGGTAGTGTAAAAGCGGGTTGGGCACCTAGGACAATTTGGGCAATCAAAGCCGACACAACGGCGGCTAGTAGCACAACACTCACGGCAGAAGTCGCAAAGGTCGTACCCAAAACCACCTCTAAGGCAAAGAAAACACCAGCAATAGGAGCGTTAAAACCAGCCGCTAGTCCTGCTGCTGCACCTGCACCTAACAGTAAACGATGCCGCTCTTTCGAGACTTGTAGCACCTGACCTAGGAGCATCCCAATATTAGCCCCAATCTCTACACTCGGACCTTCTGGGCCTAAAGAAGCACCCGTGCCTAGAGAAACGGCGGCGGCTACCATTTTGGTGACAGGTCGCAAGGGTGAAATTTTCTGGATACCTTGAGCTGCCGCAATGAGAGCGGACATACTTGGCCCAAAGTCAGGTCGCGCAACGCGCATCAAACCAACAATTAATCCGCCAAGCGTCGGGACACAGGCTAAAGTCCAAGCTCCCCAAACGGAAATAAACCCCATCAAGTCTCTCAGCATCCAGGTGTGGATTTGCTCAATTAAGAAGTGAAAGGTCACGCTCCCCATGCCTGTAGTGACACCAATGGCGAAAGCCAGGAAGAGGACAACGGTTTCCGGTGATGGTTGTAAACGATTCAGGATGCGGGGGAAACGATATGGTAAAGCAAGGGCAGACGAGTTCGGCTGCAGCACCTTGGCGGGAGGGATGGCAGTCATTGAGGGGCAGCGGCTGGGATGATTAGAAAATGTTTAACTTTTGTTTCATTTTTATTGTGATTGATTAGCAACAAATTTGCCTTCTTTGGAAAGCGACTCGTGATAATTTGATGCCTGATGAAATCTTCATGAAGAATTTCCTCAGCTACAGCAAATTTTCACTCGTTCCAAAGTTCATCACTGAACCAACGAGCAATGAGGTTAATGAAAAGGTATTAGGTGTTAGGTAAAAAGTAAAGACTAACCAGGCACAAGCGATCGCAAACTTTTGATTACTCCTTAGAAGCACATAAAAAATCTGCTTGGAGTTACGGCGAACACTTAATGATTTATTCTTTACACTCTCCCAAATTCCCAAATAGGGATTGACGCCTTTCTTGCTGCGCTTGAAGGCAATTGTTTGATGGCTCAACCAGGTTGGATTCTGCTGGAGAAAAAGCGGAGAGACGGCTTGATAACACCTCTACCTTAATCCGAAAGGTCAGGACTCCCGTCCGGACGCCCATTGATCGCGCCATTTTACGGTGCCTTCGCTGGCGATTACCCAACGACGAGCAACCAGATTCTCTCGCAAGGGAGACTGACCTTCACGCCACATTGCGTATTTATAAGCAATGAGCTTACCAGCACTTTCATTGAAGGGAATTTCTGCAAACCAGGTGTTGGTGTTGATGAATTCCAGGGGATACGCCTTCAAGATATCCCAGTTCCCCAATTCTGGACAATCGCCTGTTACGACAACAATTTCACCAGGATTAGTCTGGACACCATTGAGTTGTACGCGGACAATGGTTTGCCCCTTGATTCTCTCAGCAACGTGACTGATTACAATTACTTCCCGTGATTCTAATTGTAGATCATGAAGATGCCCGTCTTTGACTTCAAATTTTTGACGGGATAAGACATCCGTATGTTCTCCGTCAGGTAACTCAGTTTCAACCGCCTCAAGCTTCACCGCTGCCCCTCGATTCATTGCCACAAACAGCAGTGAATCCCGGTAACGCCGGATATAACAATAAACATCTGGAGTTAGGTACTTTTGCCACTGACTACCCATTGATACCGCTGGGTTCAATCGCCGCACTCCTGAAAGAAGCCGGATGTCTCGGTAAAGTGGTGTTTCAGTGTCCCAGCTTTCCATCATTGGGCGATTGTAGGGATCGTTATTACCATAAGGGTCACCGTCTGCGTTCGTATCATTATGGAGATACTGCTCTGTACCGTAGTAGATGCAGGGAATACCGCGAGAGGTCATAATTAATGCGATCGCCAAACGTAAACTCTCCGGGTCAGCATTTAACGTCTGGAAGCGATGCATATCATGATTGTCGATAAACGTAATCAATTCAGTAGCGCTGTTGTATCGATAATCCTGGTCAAGAACATTTTGAACTAAGTGAAATCCTTCAGAATTTCCTACACCTAACGCCTCTCGAATTGCCATTGCTAGACCAAAGTCAAGAATTGACATCCCAGAGTCATTAGCAAATTCAACTGAACGCTCATTCAAAGGGCTACTATAAATCCATTCTCCGAAGATAAAAACATCTGGTTTATAAGTTTGAATATCAGCCGTAAATTCTTGCCAAAACCAGACGGGCATATGCTTTACTGTATCAACTCGTAAAGCATCAACACCTCGATCAAGCCATTGCTTAATCGCTGACTTGATGTACTCTCTATATTCCGTATTATTTTCATTAAACGTGGCGAGTCCTGACAATTCACAGTTTTGTACCTGCCACTCATCTTCCCAGTTAGTGACTTCACCATAATGGTGATACCAGTTATCCTTATCATCATTGAAATCAGCTATTTTTACACCGTCGTCGTAGAGTTCTCCCTTTTTGCCACTAAAATCAGGATTGCTATGGTTACACACAATATCTAGAATCAGCTTCATATTCCGTTTGTGTACCTCATCAATCAATTTATCGAAAATTGTATTTTTCGATTCTTGGGTTTTATTGAGAGATGGGTTGTCATCCTTGTGAATAAAACGAGGATTTAATCGTTTAAAATCTTTCGTCCAGTAACCATGTATTGCTGCACTGTCAATAAACAAGTCTTCGACTTGCTCAAATAAAGGAGTAAGCCAAATTGCTGTTACACCTAATGTCTTTAAGTAGTCCAGTTTGTCAATAATTCCCTGTAAATCTCCGCCCCAGTATTTCCCCCAATCATTTTTATCTGGATCATAAAGCTCTGGGTTTGGTCCCTCACTATTTTCGGCATCACCATCATTGAAGCGATCCACAACAATGAAGTAAAGGGTTTCCTGACGAAATTCGATATCTCTGGTATAGAGAAACTCTAAATCTAAATCAGGTTCTGTTGGAGTTTCTGTTATAAGAGCATCAACTGTCTCGTTAACTTTTGCATCTGACATTTCATACTGAGATGCCGAAGATTGAGAGGGAGGAGTGGACACCATAAGAGTTACTTAGATAGTTGTAGAGGTTAGTTCTAGTCCGTGAAAGCTGATGCAACACGCCTGGATTTGTGAGTTATTCATGCAGACTATTCAAGATTTTACAAAATGTTTTATTTTTTGTATAGATGCTTGCCAAAGCAATGGTTTTTTGTTGAAAGCATTACCTTGTTCAGTGAATAATAAAAAGTAGATGTTCGGGTTAGAAAATGTTTACTAAGTAACCAATTACCTCTTCCTCAAGCTGATTGGGGTCACCTAAGGTAGAAAAATTCTCAGAGCGAATTGTTTATTCTATATCTATAGATAGAGCCAGGATCGCACACTTTCTGCATAGAAAATAGTAAATTGTGAAGAGAGGAGTGCGATCGCACGTTTATCAAGCAGCTTCTCATCAAGATTGCTTAACTTAAAGAAAATAGTGCAGCTTTTGAGTTTCTTAAATTAAGTACTATCTATCCTCCTGCATATTTCCTAAGGGGAAATTAGCTTAGAGAAACTCTATCTACGGCACGATGGAGTTACTGAAGAACTTGAACAAGATTGAATGGAAACGTTGCATCTTTGCTGTTGTCGTTCATCTGTAAAAGCGATCATACTCCCTAGGGAAATTAACTCAATAGACTACTGGTTTTGCAACAGCGCAGGTTCACAGACGCTTCTACATCATTCATTCGATTTCGGAACATAGGGTGATTCAGGAGATACGATGAACGCCATTTCACCAAAGCCTCAAAAATTTTTACGTCCCACCGCGTGGTTGCTGTCCGTTTTACTAGGGCTTCCCTTCTTTGCTGGTTGCGCTAGTCAGCAGACTGCCGCTCCGCCACCACCTGTTGACGATACGGTTACGGGAACGCAAAACTATCCTGCCCCCGGAGCCTCCCCGCAAGCCAAGAAGGGATTGTCGAACACACAGAAAGTAGCCATCTTGGCTGGAGCGGCTGCACTTTACTACCTCTACAATCAGCACAAGAACAGACGAGGACAGGGGGCAGAGGGGCAGTATTACCTCTCTAAGAACGGGCGTGTTTACTACCGTGATGCTCAGCATCGTGTTCATTGGGTAACACCACCACCTGAGGGAATTCGAGTTCCGGAATCAGAAGCAGCCCGCTACCGTGACTTCCAAGGCTATAACAACAGACCTTCAGGTCGTGATTTGACTGATGTATTACCACCTGAAGGGCAGACTGCACCTGAACCAGCTCCAGCGTACTAATTCGTACTAAGTGCTGCTTCGTACAACTCAAAAGTCAAAAATTATTTGAGTGTAAGGTGTTTACCCACCTGAAGCTGGTCACTTATTTTCACCACGCTGTACTAGTTACGACAAGCGCTGAAGCAGAAAAACAAAACGTTGAATAGATTTAGAGCTTTTACTCATTTACTCAACGATTTCATTGACGAGTTTAAAAAGGAGATTAATCATGGTAGATGGATTTTTGAGAAAAATGCAGGATGCCCTCTCTGAGGCTACCGGTCAGCAATACGATCAGGATGCCGACTATGATCGGCAAGTACGCCCAGCAAGTGAAGATCCATACGGCGACCCAGCCTATCAGGATTTCGGCGATGTCCGCCCAGCAAGTGAAGACCCTTACGGTGACCCTGCCAGCTACGGTCCCTTCGGTGATGTCCGTCCAGCAAGTGAAGACCCTTACGGTGACCCTGCTGACTCTGGCTCGTTCGGTGATGTCCGTCCAGCAAGTGAAGACCCTTACGGCGACCCTGCCGATTATGGTGCATATGGAGATGTTCGCCCAGCGAGTGAAGACCCATATGGTGACCCTGCTGACCAGTATTACAACAACGACCGATGAGGCGAAAGTAAAATTTGATTTGGTGCGGTGATTTTAAGGTGCAATAAAACTGGGGCTTATCGTGAGGAATAACCGCACGGAGTATGTAAATAAGGCAGTGGCGAAATGGGCTACTGCCTTTATTTTTATTAGTATTTCATCAGGCGATCGCAACTCAACTAATAAGAAATTTAATTTCAGGAGTTACGCACTTGCCCCCTAAATCCCCGAATTCTGGGGGACTTTGAACTCCGATTTCCCCAAAGTTGGGAGGGTTAGGGGGCAAGATTGACGCTCAGCTAAAAAGCTTAACGAATCGCGTAGCCTACTCTACTATCACCTTGCACCTAGAAGCCGCAGTTTCGATAACAACGCCACAACAACCTTTGGGGTTACAGGTTCAAGATACTTGGAACAAAGCTACGCGATCGGTTAGTGAATTTACCACAGGCTTACTCAAATTAGGACTGTGGCTGATGGCATATAGCCCTTATCTTCTTCTGCTTGGTGGCGCAGTATTGTTTGGCTACATCCGCCTCAAAAGGAGATGGGGTGGTAGGGAGGCAGGAAGCTAACATACATAAACTTTGGAAGTTTTTGACTCATTACCTCATCACCCAGTCTCTACTCCCCAGTTTGAAGATTATCCGTTCGATGCCCATTCGGATAAATCGTTGAACTGTCTAAGTAGGCATTGGAGAAGTCAACATTTTGGGTGCGAAACAGATTACTTCCACTTAACTGAGCTTGGGATAAGTTTGCCCTATCTAGATTTGCTCCACTCAAATCAGCATTACTCAAATTCGCACCACTGAGGTCAGCGTTTCCTAGATCTGCTCCTTGTAAATTGGCATTTTCCAAAATTGCTCCTCGTAAATTGGCACGACGGAGAGTCGCTCTAAATAAATTTGCTTGCCTTAGGTTAGCTTCAGATAAATTGGCTTGGTAAAGCTGAGCATCACTCAACTGAGCTGATTGAAGTTGAGCTTGCTGTAACTCCGCTTGACTCAGATTAGAGTAGGGCAGATAGGTTTTTTGAAGCTTGCTGCCAGTTAGATCAATTCCTTGTAGATTGGCTTCAAACAAGTCAGCCTCGCTGATATCTACTTCACTAAAATCTCGTTTTCCACTGGCATATTGAGCCAATAACTCGGCTCCAGAAATCTTCTTCATCGGTGGCGCTTTTAATCTGGAAGCCTTGACTGGCTTCTTCGGAGGTTATTTCTACTGCAACATCAATATGTATTTATGCTTAGTACTTCCTTAACAGTAGAACACTGTAGCAAAAGACACATTTGTTCTAACTTTTTTTTAATCTTTGCGAAGATTTGCTAAAATTTTCCTATGAACCTTGACAAAATGCGCTGTATTATGTACTTAACTTCAATTGGTTACAGACCTGCGTGATCGTTTTCTGCTGCGCTTCATCAAATTGATATAACAAGTTCAGCGCCGTGAAATGTCAAGATGAAAAGCAAAGCTCCAAATATATAAAAACACTATGTCAGAACTGCGAGTATCAATGGCTCAGCACTACCACGAGCGCACCAAATACGATCCAGAGACGATCGCATCTAAAAACAAACAACTGGACTGGGAAAATCAGCCTGTCCCTTATAAAGAATACAAAGTCGGTACCACCTTTGACCTAAAACCCTACCTAAAGGAAGACTATGAAGCTTATACCGATGAACCGGGTAAAACTTGGCGGAGGCTGTCGCAACTACTTCTTCATAGCTATGGTTTGACAGCAAGGATGCCGACACTCAATGGTCCCCCCCTCTATCTCCGAGCGGCACCCTCTGCGGGTGGTTTGTACCCAGCCGAGATTTATTTAGTCTCCCGTGGCACTCCTATATTACCAACCGGACTTTACAACTATCAGTGTCGTAGCCACTCTCTCATTCATTTTTGGGAGAGTGAGGTTTGGTCAGTTTTGCAAGATGCTTGTTTCTGGCATCCAGTCTTGGGAAGCACTGACTTGGCGATTGTAATTACAGCCGTTTTTCATCGCTCAGCTTGGCGTTATGAGGATCGAGCCTATCGGCGGATTTTCCTGGATACAGGTCATTTACTGGGCAACATTGAGCTAGCTTGTTCGCTCACCGCTTACCGTCCTCACCTAGTAGGTGGTTTTTCGGATGAGACGGTGAATAATTTACTGTATCTTGACCCGGATGCTGAAGGAACGATTGCGATTATACCTTTAGCCGATAAGCTCAATCCCCGCCAAAACTTACCACCAGCCCCAACTGTTTTGCCCTCTTCAACTCAAATAAGCTACCCAAATATTCCTGAGGGAGAACTACTGGGCTACTTGCATCGGGCTACACAAATCGAGGATACCAGGAATTGGAACCTCGACAAGGATGACTCAAACACGAATGCAGAGAAACAATTAGAAGATAAGTACAACTTTCCCTTCTGCACTAAAGTCTCAACCGCGACAAAACCTATAGATTGGCAAAGTGGAGACTTACCCCTACAAGCCCTGTCGAACACTATTCTCCAGCGACGCTCCACCCGTGCTTACAACGGAGCTAATTTGACACTAGACGAACTGAACGCTGTACTAAATTTTACCTACCAACCGCAGCACTCCTTTGCACAAGGACTTGATAGTTCACCCGATTATTTTGATCTGAACTTAATTGAAACCTTTGTCGCGGTTTCTGGAGTCACTAACTTAGAGGAAGGTTGCTACTATTACGCGCCAAAAGCCCAGGAGTTGCGGCAGATTCGATTTAAAAATTTCCGGAGAGAGTTGCACTACCTGTGTTTAGGGCAAGAGTTAGGACGAGATGCGGCGGCAGTGGTGTTTCATACGGCTGATTTAGAGAAAGCTGTGACAAAAGTTGGCGATCGCGCTTATCGTTATCTACACATGGATGCTGGTCATCTGGGGCAACGAATGAATTTAGCCGCAATCTATCTAGGTTTAGGGGTAAGCGGTATTGCTGGTTTCTTTGATGACCAAGTGAATGAAGTCTTAGGCATCCCAACGGATGAGGCTGTTCTATATATCACTACTTTGGGGCGTCCAAGACGGCTTTAGTTTAGCCATCTACCGACAAAACTTACCAATTTGCATGAGAACATAAGAAACGTTGTCAAGGGCACTTTTAACTGGTAATTCGGGCTAAAGCAGATTTAGCTCTCGTTGCAGTCGGTAAAAAAAAACATTGGTCTCGCAGAAAAACACCATTTCTCATTAACATTTAATAAAGCAATCTAGGTGGGTATTTATGGGCACAGTTCTGGTGGTGGAGGATAGTCTGAGTCAAAGGGAGATGATTTCATCACTCCTGAAAGGAAGTGGACTGAGTGTAATTGTTGCTAGTGATGGCGTTGAGGCACTAGAGCAAATTCAATCATCTTGTCCTGATCTCGTTGTGCTGGACATCATCATGCCCCGGATGAATGGCTATGAAGTCTGCCGTCGGCTCAAATCCAACTCTGAAACCCAGAACTTAGCAGTAGTCATGTGTTCAGCTAAAAAGGAAGAATTTGATCGCTACTGGGGTATCAAGCAAGGTGCTGATGCCTACGTGACTAAGCCATTCCACCCGCAAGAACTAGTTGGTACAGTTAAACAACTCCTACGAGGCTAAAACGGCAATAGGCTGTAGCAAGAAATCGCTTATCACCAAGTTACCAATTACCCCAACATGGAATGGAATTCTGAGCCAGTCGAAGCCAAAATCGGCATCAACTTCAAGAACAGCGAAATCCTTTACCTTGCCCTCAGTCATCGTTCCTATGCCCAACAAATCAGCGAACCAGACAACAACAATGAGCGTCTGGAATTTTTAGGTGAAGCAATTCTAAATGTTGTTGCGGCTGACTACTTATATCATCACTGTCCTTATCTAGAAGTTGGTAACCTTTCAGCGCTGCGTGACAAGCTGCTGGAAAGAGAAAGGCTGACGAAGCTTTGGTTCCAACTGGGTTTAGGGGAAGCTTATCCATTTTTGGGCTTAGCAGAACAACGACATCGCCTCCGCCAGCAACCGAATAATCCTTTCGAGAGTGGTTTTGAGGCTCTAGTCGGTGCGATTCACCTAGATCGCGGTTTCTCGCAAACTCGTAACTGGTTGGTTAAGAACCTAATTGCGCCGTTGCTAGAACGTCATCTCAAAGACCTAAAGGAGCGTCCATCACCGAATAAGCAGCTAAAATTTCTGGGTGATGCTCTCCTAAAAGCGATCGCATCTGATTACCTATATCGCAACTTACCTTATGTGAGTGAACGTCAACTTATACAGTTATATAAGGAAATTGTCAGTAATGAACGGCAGGGTGAGTATCTTAGTCAACTCACGCCGGAAGATTTGGCAGGGTTCAATCTGGAGCAAGACATTATTCGTGTTAAGTCATTCAAGGTATTGTTAGGAGCGATTTATGTTGAGTGCAACACTTTGGAGGAGAGGCGTGGTTTCTCAAAAACTAGTGAGTGGTTCTCGAAATGCTTTATTGATGACGATGAAATTTTAAGAAAAGCGATCGCGTTATTACTAGAAGACGGTAAACCTCAAAAATGGATTATCCGTCATGTAATGGGTTACGAAAGCAAGGATTACAACGAAGGTAGAGACCGCTTTAATGCCGTAATCGAAGGGCAAAAAACATAACGCTTAAGGGTTAGAGAGAACGTCAATTGGTAATCTGGACGTGTAGAGCCTTTTCAGTTTATCGGGAGTGCATCTGTGACTTATCAGCTTGTTGGCGAGCGCATCTTGTGTGGGGGCGCACGCTTTAGCGCTTTGAGCAACGGCTTAGTTCGCCTTGAGTGGTCGGCAAAGGGTCAATTTGAAGATAATTCCACAGTAACTGTCCTGACGCGACCGGAAGCGATACCCTTTACCAACGTCACCTTGACAGACGAGGGAGTGCTGCACCTGCATACCGAGTTGATGCAAATCGTCTATCAGCTAAGTGATGAACCCTTCAACGATGCAAACCTGCAAATCCACTGGACTTGTGGAACCGAGTCGGGCACTTGGACACCCTCAACAGTTGATAATGAAAACCTCGGCGGAACTGTAGCAAGCCTCGACCTCATCCACCGCAACTTTCAACCCCAAGGTGTTCATCCCGCTTCGGTTTCTCAAAAGTATCCCTATACAAATGAATGGCTCTACACTCCTTTAAAAGCAGCCCATCGGCATTTACGAGATCGCGGTGAAACGACCCGGTTTGAAGAACCGCCCCTTTGGTACCTCGATGCTTACCGTCATGCTGACCTTCCTGACTCTGTCCAAGAGTGCTTGAAACAATGGCATCGCTTCCCTCCAGGAGTGCTTAGCCTCAGTGGTTATAGCATTCTTGATGATTCAACCAGCGCCACAATTAAGGATAGCTGGCTTGCCCAACGTTCCGACCCTGATTGTCAAGATTGGTACTTCTTTGCCTACGGTCGAGACTACCCACAGGCACTTTCTAACTTTGTACAACTGTATGGGCGTATTCCCATGCTGCCGCGTTGGGCGTTTGGTGTTTGGTTCTCGCTCTATGACCAAATGCACGATGACGATTACCGCCAACTCGTTAAGCACTTTAATGAACTAGAACTACCCCTAGATGTCTTAGTTCTCGATGTCGATTGGCACCTTTCCGGTTGGTGTGGTTGGGACTGGAATCACGATTTTTTTCCAAACCCAAGAGCCTTTCTTGAGTGGGCGCATGATACAGGCTTGCATATCGGTGCTAATGTCCATGTTGAAGGAGTATCACCCACAGAGAGCCAATTTCAATCTCTGTGTGAACGACGAGGACTTGACCCTGCCGAAGTTAGAGCGGGTGAGGTATTCGCGCTGAAGAACCCGACGGCTGGCTGGTTTTTTGAGTCTTGGCAACCCGACGACCAACAACCCAATAATCCAATCAACGCTGATTCTGAAGAAGGGTGGTTGCTGTTCAATCTAGCGTCTCAATCCGAGGCAGATTTGTTCATGCAGGTGTTGCACAGTCCTCGCGAAGAGGATGGTATCGACTTTTGGTGGATTGATGGCGCCAACGCACCTTACCCTGGTGTCAACTCCCAATTGTGGACAAACCACGTTTATTTCACGCACTTAGAAGCGCAGCACAATCGTCGCCCTCTGATTCTCTCCCGTACAGGTGGCATTGGTTCACATCGCTATCCCGTACAGTTCTCGGCTGATACCTACTCACACTGGGAAGTCCTCCGATTCCTGGTAGATTTCACAACAAGAGCGGGCAATGTTGGAGTAAACTATTGGTCGCATGACTTAGGGGGATTCTTCGGTCATGTCCCTGGTGTTCCAATTATTGACCCAGAACTCTTTGTCCGTTGGGTACAATTTGGCTGCTTTTGTCCGATTGTCCGGCTACATTCCGATCATGGTCGGCGTGAACCTTGGAATTACGGACGCTGGGTGCAGGATGCCGTGCGTAAGGCGTTGCAGCTACGGCTCCAACTTGTACCCTATCTGTATCACTTCAGCCGAGTTAACTATGATACGGGGCTTCCCTTATGCCGTTCTCTGTACCTTGCGTATCCTGAGGACAAAGAAGCCTACCAAGTGCCAACACAGTTTTTACTGGGTGAACAATTACTTGTCGCTCCCGTGGTTGAGGCGGGAGGCTACCGCTCAGTTTACTTACCTGCTGGAGGTTGGTGGGAGCGTTCTACGGGTAACTATTACTTAGAATCTCAGCATTTGAACTTGTACGCACCTCTCGATCAGGTGCCAGTATTTGTCCGTGCTGGAGCAATTCTGCCACTAGCGGAAGTTTCCCTCCGAGTGGGAACTGCCCCACCAACGACTCTCATCCTGGAAGTCTATGCAGGAGCAGATGGAGAACTTGACTTGTATGAGGATGACGGTGAAAGTGCAACCTACCGCACTGATGCGGGTAGCCGCCGCCTATTTACGCAACGTTGTGAAGGCGATCGCTTTTTTCTCACTTGTGAGCCAGTCCGAGGTCGCTACCAGGGAATGCCTGATGAGCGAAGCTTCCAAATTCTTTGGAGGGGATTAGTGGCAGTGAGTCACGTTGAGGTAACTGGTGTGACTATCAGTGAGCAGCATTGGCTAGGGGAAGTTTTGTCACTAACTCTTACCACGGTACCCCAAACCGCTTCTTGGCAGATTGTGGTGACACCTCAAGCAGTTATGTAGCAATTACTCCAAAAGTTTTTCTATTTTTGGGTTGCTGCCTGTCACTCGCCTGTTGTCAGTTGTTCTTTGCTGCTATCCATATCATAGGGTTGCTTAAAAACCGAATCCGGGTCGTTATCAGGTTCGTTATTCGTATCAGGTTTTGGTTGGTTCTCCTTGGTAGAAAAACCAATGAATACGGAAAGACCAAGAATAACAATTGCGACGATTTCCATTTTTGAGTTTTGATGATTAGTACTTCAACAGTGGTAAGACTTGGGCAAGCTAGAGAAACGTCAATAAGTAACGCTAAGATTAGCGAATGCTTGCCAATTATTAGGTTTAGTCCAAGTCTTAAAAAGCTTCTGAAGGAAGAAAAACAAAAGGAGAGTAGGTGAACGTTAATTGTCAACTCACTCTGCTACTAACTACATAGACTGTACACCTTTTCTGGGAAATACAACAACTCTTCTAGTTCTACTGAGGTTTTATTTAGAATTAATTAAACATATTTTTATTGGGAACAATCAATAGTGCTGAAGAGTCAGTATGTAAGGCTAGAGCATCAGTCTAGGAGTTTTTACTCAGTTATTTCTTATATTTAAGTAGACTTAGTGATTAAGAGGCAATTCCCTACAGCTCAATTGCTACTAACAGTAATATCAAGTCGCTGTATAACTACATTACATATAACAGAGGCACGAAATGTCGTGCCCTGGTTTGCAAGGATAAAGCTAAACAGCAAAATACTAATGCTATCAGCCCAACCTTGCTTATTGACTTTTCATTCTAGTTCTAGCTCAATTTAAACCCAAGAAAGCTAAGCCATTTGCTGCTTTGTGTTATTAGCGTAAGCAGCTCTTTTCCTAGCCCTTAAGCGTAAGAGCAATTTTAATGTCTCTTCCTTCGAGAGGTCGTGGGAATCAGCTACTTGTAGAATGCTAGCGACTTCCTCTTGAGTTAATGCATCTGGATTGTGTTTATGGCGTATAGGAAATAGGTTTCCATCGTCATGGTCTTCAATCTCTTTCATCTTTTCCACCCAACTCCTTATATTTAAATGATAAGGAATTCTTATTGTGTTAGGCGTTACACTATGCAACTAGCGCAAATGACTATCAGTTATGCATATTTTTTGAGTAATTCTTACTGTTAATAGAGTTTTTGAGTGGACAATCTACGAACTGGCACAAGTAGCTTTTGTCCCACGTTAATACTCAACCCTTCAGCAACACGATCGCATCCACTCAGCCAAACTGGGCGATCGCATTTTTATCTGGGTTGGCATTCGAGAGAGTGCGATCGCTCTTGCGATTAAGCTACAGGCGAACTCTGTACAGTAGCTCGACTCTTCCGGCGAGACGCTTGTTGAATTTTTCTCGCTGGACTAGACAGCCACGCTAATCCCAGTAGAATTCCATTAATTGCAAACGCTAACACAGCCACCGCGATCGCACCTGCCCAAATCTTGTCTGGGCGCCCTTGGGAAACGCCATCAAATAGCAGCACTCCCAATCCACCCGCCCCAAACTTAGCTCCAATTGCAGCAATTGCGATCGCCACAATCGTTGCTAGACGCACTCCGGCTAAACAAATTGGTAAAATCAGTGGTACCTGTACCCGCCACCAGCGTTGCCAGGGATTCATCCCCATACCGCGTGCTGCTTCGATGATGGCGGGTTGAACTGATTGCAGTCCTACTGAGAAGTTCCTCACCAAAATCACTTGGGTATAGATAATCATCGCAACAACCACTGACTGGCGATTCAACCCAAAAAGTGGCACCAGTAGGATAATGAGCGCCAAACTTGGTATTGTATAGAGCGTTCCGAGGACTCCCAGCACTGGCACATTCAGCCAACGGTAACGAGTAACCAACAATGCTAAGGGTAATGCGATCGCGACAGAAATCAGCACCGCTAAACCCGTCATCTGTAGATGTTCCAGCAGATAACCAAAGACAGTTCCAGGATTTTTCAAGATGTAGCCCATGCCAATTTCTCGTTACTGGTTGAAGGTTTGGGATTATCTGGGCGCATCAATCCCAATGACTAAAAACCCCTTAAACACCTGCGCCCATACTCGCAGAATCACGAATATGTTCCAGGGTAAGGACACCGACAGCATTACCACCATCCAGTACAGTGAGTTTCTGGGCACCCGTTCGTAGGAGAAGCGAGAGGGCTTGACGTAAATTATCATGTCGTGCGATCGTATGCTCACTTCGAGGCTGGTGGTTTTGAGGCACATCAATCATCGCTGTCTCAACGCGCAGCAAACTCAACTGACGCACCATATCATCCGCCCCCACCAGTTCATGCACAAAAGCATTGGCTGGTCGTGTCAAGATATTAAACGGCGTATCAAACTGGACAATCTGACCTTTTTGCAAAATCATGATTTTGTCAGCCAGACGCAGTGCTTCCTCAACATCGTGGGAAACAAAGAGAATTGTTTTCTTGAGTTGACGCTGAAGACGCAAAATCTCATTTTGTAGAGTCTCACGAGTAATCGCATCAATTGCCCCAAATGGCTCATCCATCAACATCACCTTTGGGTCACCAGCCAAGGCGCGTGCCAAGCCAACTCGCTGTTGCTGACCACCAGATAGTTGGGACGGGTAACGGTTACGGTAATCTTGAGGTGGTAGCTCAATTAATGTCAGCAACTCATCAATTCGAGGCTGGTATTGTGTCCTAGACCAACCCAAAAGCTTCGGCACTACAGCAATATTCTCAGCAACAGTCATGTGAGGAAATAAGCCCGATTGCTGAATCACGTAGCCAATCTGTTGGCGTAACTTCGTGACTTTCATCTTGCGGATGTCTGTCCCGTCAAGGTAAATCGTCCCTGAGGTTGGCTCGTACAAACGATTGACCATTTTGAGAAGTGTTGTTTTCCCACACCCGGATGGCCCTAGAATTACGACCAATTCACCAGCTTCAACTTCACAAGTACAGCCATTGACCGCCGGATGGGACGCACCCGGAAATTTTAGGAACACTTCCTCAAAACGTATTGCACTCACTCGTTTTTCCTCAGCAGATAAGAGTTGTTAGTGTTGAAGGTGTCGAGTTTTGACAAAATACCTGGCAAGATGCTCTGTGCAGTGACTCTAGGTTAAGAATTTTTCAAGCTTTTAACGAGCTGAGCCATTCTTGCTAATTTTGGCTGATTCCATACATACTGCCATAGATCAGTCCTGAGTTTAGCTGTAGGTGAATAGTTTTTCTGGTGTGAAGGAACTAGTCGATATCTCATCCCTTCGTACATTTCATAGTCTATAACACTAGGAGAAGCAGCATAACGACTACCACTTTGGTATTGGCTAGGAAGATAATGAGCCGTTAGGGATTTTCTTGAGTAGCTGAGATTTCTAATGTCTAAAGAACCATGAATTGTTCTGGAATTCCAAAAGAGTACATCTCCTTTCTTTAATGCCGGAGCATAGATATCGCTTTGATGAGAAGATACATAGTCTTTTAGCTTTTGTACATAGGGAGCATTAGAAACTTTTTCCTCCGTTGTCAAGTCAAAATCAACTTGATTAGACTTTGGCAACACGTAGAATCGACCAGCGTCTTCATGAATGTCTTCTAAGGCAAACCAACCTGCCAATAAATGACCATTTGGAATAGAGTCGAGATAGTACCAATCCTGATGAGCTGGCGTAGCCGCGTTCAGGTCGAACAACATGGACTGCATTAGGTTATGTTCGGCACTCCCTGTTAGTTGAGTTAGTGCTTCCCTTACCTGAGACAAACAAAAGATTTGTCTTGCTGCTTCACAAAAGCCTGGATAGTCTGGGTAATCATGAACGTTGAGAAAAGACTCCTCACAATATCCATAGTACGTGCGTTTATTTCTTTCCCAGCGATTGCTAGATTGCCTAAAAAAATAGTTACTTGATTCTAATATTTGTGAATTGTATATATCTAAAATTTTGTCAACTAGGTCTTCTGGAACAAGCTTTTGAAAAATACAGAAACCATTCTCCTCATAAAATTCTTTTAGCTTGTTCATAAAATTAATCCTCTGAGTAGACGCTAAATTTAACTTGATGTCAATGAACCAGCTTGTCCTCAAAATGATTGAACACGTCCTGGCTTTATAGCGCCTCTATCAGAAGTAGTAAGTAATCTGCTTCCAATTAAATGTTGAATTTAACAAGTGAAGTCAAACCCTTTTCGGACTTAGCTCATATCTTCAATATCTTTTTTACTTTCCTACTCGCTCGCTTGAATAAGTTCGGATCATAGTCAAAGAGTGTTTTTTGGGTAAACTTATCGGCTTGCAAATCACGAACGACAAAAGGCGGATGTTTTAAAGGAAAACTCATGGCTTCTGTTGCCATCTTGTTGTAAGGACTTTTTTCGTCACTGGTATGAGTAGCGTCTGCATCATGACCAATATTAGTAATTAAGTTTTCTTGTGGAATGATGCATAAACCATTTTGAATCCAGCAGTTGAACATCCATTTAAAATCCCAGGCTGGTAGATGTCCATCATAAAGAAGCTGAACAGTTCTTGCCCAAACTTTTACAGCATAAGGGTCTTCTAATATATCTCTAATAAAATTCCCGTCTCGAACTTCTGGCCAAAGTTTAACGTCGGCATCAAAGTGCTGCCATGACCTTCTCCAGCTTGCCCATCCCCAACAAAGTGTAAAGCGAGAGAAGTAGTAGCTGTAGTCTGTTCGCTTTCGTCCAAATAAAACATTTTGTCCAGAGACGTTCATGATTCGTTGATCATGTCGATAACGCTCTAGTAGTTCTTCGCAATAGGGAAAAAATGTGGGATGGGGGACACAATCATCTTCTAGGATAATTGACTCTTCAACGGTATCAAACACCCAATTTAATCCCTTGATAATGCGGGGATCGCAACCCAAATTAGTATCTGAGTAGTCCTTGAAAACTTCACAATCCCAATCCACACGCTCTATAATTGCACGAGCCGCCGCGCACTTTTCCTCTTCACCCGGTCGCTCGGCACGGGGACCGTCAGCAATGACTAATAGCTTAGGTGGTTTGGCTTCGCGAATGACCTCAAACACCTTCTCCGTCTGATTAGGTCGGTTGAAGATAATTAAGGTAACAGGGGTTTTCATTGTTGATTAGCTGGGAATCCTGGCTGTCTATAAGGTTAATCGGCAAGAAGCCTTCTATTTTAAAGTATTGCCATACACCCCGATCATTAGCGGCTGACCGCTTGCTTCAACGATACGCCTAATGCCCGATCGCTTTTTTTCGCATATTCTCCAAAGAAGACAGGTTCAGTTCCCTGAGAACTTGGAGGTTTGCTTGAGTTCTTGATAAACAGACTCGTAGCGACGCGCTTGTATTTCTAAGGTAAATTCTTGTTCGGCTTTTTCGCGGGCGCGATCGCATAATTTTTGGTGACGTTCTTGATTCTCAATCACCCAAGCAATTCCTTGAGCTAAATCGTCTATTTGGTAAGGTTGAGCAAGATAGCCATTGACCTGATGTTCGATCATCTCAGACATACCGCCGATGTTGAAAGCCACACAAGGGGTGCCACAGGCGAGCGCTTCCATTACAGTATTGGGTAAGTTGTCTTGAAGGGACGGTGCAACAAAGACATCGGCAGCCGCATAGACTAGCGCCAAAGAGATTTCATCGCTGAGTTTACCCAAATAATGAGACGTGAATCCCAGTTCAATCGGTTCTGTCGGCTCAGATGCCCCAAAAACCGCGAGTTCAATTCTGTCTTGCCATCCAGACTGACTTAGGCTTTGCAATGCTGGTTGAAGCAGATGAAATCCTTTGCGGCGAGCGCTACTAGCATACATGGCTCCAAACAAAACCAGATATTTGTCTTGAGGTAAATTTAAGAGTTCTCGCGCCATCTGTCGCTGTATAGGCTTGTACTTTCGTGTATCAAGTCCATTGGGAATCACCTCGACGCGCAGATTCTTGAAAAGAGAACTGGAACTCGCACACTTTGCCAACCAGGAACTAGGAGTAACGATTGTTAAATTCAAATCCTTCCAAGCTTTGGCTTTGCGCTGCCAGATCCAGCGTGATAAATCCCCGTTTCGATCGCTGTGTAGTATGGGACATGCCCCGCAGGAATCCGTATAGCGATCGCACTCTTGACTATAGTGACACCCGCCTGTGAACGGCCACATATCATGAAGCGTCCAAACCAAGGGTTGAGTAAACTTAGCCAAGGTTTCGATTTTTAGGAATCCATTGCATACCCAATGCAGATTAATGATATCTGGATTGTGTTGAGCGACTTTTGAGGCGATCGCATCGGGGAGTAACTCAGGGGAAAAGTCACCTGCGTCGCGCTGACGATAAAACTGTAACGGTAATCTATCTAGATACTCAGTCAGTTTTAACTTCAAAATGACCTTTTCTAAGCTACTTCTTGGAGCCAGAACGGTTTTATCATCACCAGACTTGAACTGCACTAAAACCTGAGAGTCTACACCCATCTTCCATAAACCCTGGCTCAATCGTAAAGCAGCTCGACCAGCCCCACCATCATCAGAATTACTAAGATGCAAAACCTTAATCATGAATAGCTTTATTTAGTATTTTTAATATTTAATACTTGTGACGAAATTAATACTCTTAAATTATCCATATTTTATAGGTTTTATTATATTTTTAATTTTCCTTTGTACTCGCTTGAATAGCCGAGGGTGATAATTAAATAAAATGTTTTCTGTAAAATCATCAGCTTGCTGATTACGAACAATAAAAGGTGGATGTTCTAAAGGAAAATCTATTGCTTCGGCTAGCATATTACTAAAGGGACTACTTTCATCATTGGTATGGGTTGCCTCTGAACCATGACCAATATTGGAAACTAAATTTGCATTCGCAATAATATTAAGACCATTTTGAACCCAGCAAGCAAAGGTAAATTGGTAATCCCAAGTATTGTGGCATTTTTCATAAGCTGACTGAAAAATATTTGTCCAACTTTTTGTAGCGTCAGGGTCTACTAATATATCCTTAAGGAGATTATTATCACGAATTTCTAACCAAAGTTTCATGTCAAAATCGTAGTATTGCCAAGCTCGTCTCCAAGTTGCCCATCCCCAACAATGGTTGTAGCGAGAGAAGTAGTAGCTATAACCAGTTCGCTGCTGTCCAAATTGGACATTTTGCCCAGATATCGACATTATCCGTTCATCGTGACGATAACGCTCCAACAATTCTTCACAAAAGCGAAAAAATGTAGGATGTGGAACACAGTCATCTTCCAAAATAATTGCCTCTTCAACTATTTCAAATACCCAATCCAAGCCTGTTGATGGACGCAGACCGCAACCCAAATTAATTTCAGAGTAGTTTTTTAAAACTTGGCAATTCCAATCCACACGCTCTATAATTGCACGAGCCGCCGCACACTTTTGGTCTTCACCAGGCTTATCTGCACGGGGACCATCTGCAATCACTAAGAGTAAAGGTGGTTTAGCTTGACGAATTTTCTCGAACACCTTTTCTGTCGTATCAGGTCTATTGAAAATCATCAAGACTACAGGCGTTTTTAAGTCCCAATTAGCCATACATATTTCGTCCTAAACTCTTTGGCAAGGGTGGCTTTGAGCCAAATTAAATATAGCAGCATAACTTGTATGATGCTCAATACTGCTTGCTAAACCTTCTCTAAAAAATCTTGGTTTAAAAAAATTACGCAACCCCAGCAGCTTTCATAACTTTGGATAATGAGTCTACGTTTACAAAAATATCTTCTCCCGATAAATGAGGATCTACTCCTTCAGGCGGACTTTGTCCTTCACCAAGTAAGTAGTAGTAGTCCAAGTTAACTTGATTAGCCAATGCCCAATAACAAACATTCACGTACTTAGGTGAAAAGAATTCAATTATTTTTGTTCCTGGTTGGCAGAATACTGTATTAGTAAGTCCCGCACCATGGGGTGCAACAATCACCTTTGCTGAATGAAAAAGCGCGGCTTGTTCAGCTACCGTTAGAGACTCTAGTGCTACGGTTTGAAATCCTAGTTGGTTTAAAAAACCTGCTACCTCAGCTTCATTAATCACCTGACGATAGCTGGCAGTAGCCCGACTAATGTAAATATGTTCTGGTTTATCAACATTAGGAAGTATTGTTCCTAGCTGAGCTGTATTTAAAAAGTTTTCCCTGAGAAAATCACAAACCCAAAGCGGAGGATTTCCAGGCAAGCTTGGTAGAGAAGGGGCTACTAGCTTATCTGCTTTTATATGTTGGTTCTTAGAGCTTTCAACAATCTTACTAGGTGAAATACCTAAAGTTGTTAGGGTTTCCTTCTGAAAAGGAGAATTGTAACTATTAACAATAAAGTTGTCTATACTATCTAAGGCAATACCACTACGGCGTAGTAACTCGATGCGTGGTAGCAAATCTGTCATCCAATGGAAATAGATATTCGCTTTAGCTGAGGTAAGAACAGCGGCTATTCCTTCGATGGTATGTACAGGAGGTAACTTCCATTCAGTAAAAATTGAGTGATTATTCGGCAGCCTCCCAAACTCGATAGATAACTCAGATAAAAGACAATCATCTGCCGTAATGACAGCAGTATAATCAACAATCTTTCCCTTATTAACCCAAACTCGTCCTTGTGGAATTACCGCAACAAAGGAAGGAGATATTTCACGTTCATATTCAATCTTGAATTTCCAATGAGCCTCTTTATCCAAGGTTCCTGGTTTTGCTCGACGGATTAGATGAACTGGATAAATCTCTTGGTAGCTTCCTTGAGAGCTATTTTGAGGAAGCTCATTTGTTGCTAACCACTTCTGTGTTGACTCGTAAAATCCTTTTGGAGGCCCAATTACTTCTGAGCTAATAGGTAAAGTTTGGATTGGTTTAATCAATAAACCTTTTCCCGTTCTAATCGTGTCTTTAAAGATATACCAGTAAGGTCTGAGTACAGATTTAATTTTTTTGTTCACTTAACACACTCCTGTAAGAATAAACTCTGAATTGATTACATCTTCAATAGTTTTGATAAACATTTTTCATAGACAAACTTAAAAGTTGAATTTTAGATCATCTATTAAATAATCCAACCAAGGTAATTGCTTTTGTTTGATGGATAAAAATTTTCCTTGTTCTTGGATAAAAGGCTCCAACAGCATAAGCAGAAAGAATTTGTGCCACTACAGTAGCAAAGGCAGCTCCTAAGCCCCCATATTTATCAATAAGAAAATAGTTTAAAACAACATTAACAGCGGCTCCAACTGCTGTTGTTGCTGCAGAGAACTTCATTAATCCTTCTGTTGTTAACCAAATCTCCCTGGCTACTCCTAGAGATACAAACAAACCACACCAAATATGCACATTTAAGATTGCCCCAGCTTCGAGATAATATTCACCATAAATCAATGTAACAATTCGATCAGACAAAAATGTAACCGGAATAGCAACAACATAAGCCAATACAGTTACTACATTAAAAAGTTTTTGCATCCGCTCATAATAAACAGTCTCACCAATCTGCCTAGCTTGTACTATCGACGGAAATACAGAATTCACAATGGCTGCTGGTACGAAATACCATAACTCTGATATCTTTACCGCTGCTGAATAAATACCCACTGATTTATCGCCAACCATCTGTCCTAGCATAATCTGGTCAATACGCATATAGATCATAATGACTATGCCGGATAAAATGAGAGGCCAACTATCTTTAAGTAATAATTTTGCATACCTAAGGTTAACTTGCCATGCCTTGATCAAATTGCCTTGAAGTTGGTAAGTAATGACAAAACCAATAGCACTTAAGGCATATTCTGTAGCCATAGCGATCGCAAAAGCTACAAGTGGTGCTTTTGTCTGAATTAAAATCACTTTGACCACACTTATCACTACATAGGCAACGTTCCTCGCCCAAACTGAATATTTTGCCTGAACTTGCGACTGAAACCAGTAATCAATAATTTCAAAGGATTGGAAAACTGCACCTGCTGCAACAATTCCTACTAACCACCGAGTTTCTATATTGTTAGATGTAGCAGTTGGGGTGGAAATTGTAATTACTCCAACTGTTATAAATAACATCACAATACTGCCAATCAGCTTGAGTACAAAAGCCGTACCAAGAGTTTCATTTTTGCAAGATGAGTCACGCGCTAGGTTTCGTATAACAATGCTATCTAATCCGAGTTTGGCAAACGGACTAAATAATCCCACTAATGCAGTTGCATAGTTGAAGCGACCAAATTGCTCTGGACCCAAATAACGAGCAACCCAAACTCCAACTAGCAGACCCAAACCCATCTGCACAATCTTTTCTGTAAATAGCCAAGCTGTATTACCAAGAATCTGTCGTAGATTAGGAGTTAGCTTTTGACTAATGGCAGTGAGCTTCTTTAACATTAAAACGTTCAATCCATTACAAAGAGTAGGTTTTCAAAAATGGAATACACGTAGCCACTAAATCACATTAATCACTCTTTTGAATTTGCTTGGTAACTGTTTAGTTAACTCCTCAACGGTTCACACATGCTTAGTTTTAGGCTATGCTCTTTCCCGAAGTATCCAACGTTAATCTTACCGTCGTCACCACATACCAAAACCAAATACTGTTTGCTCCAAGAAGCCCTGTTTCAGTTAAATTAGTCATTAGAGTGTAGGTCAACAATAAAAGCGGTAGTCCAGCTTCCGGTAAGCGAGTCCGACCTAAATAAACAACTGCCTTGGCAATATTGTTGAAGAAGGATAAAGCATAGAGTGATACTCCCAACCAACCTAACTCTAGACCAAGGTCTAAAAAGCCATTGTGAGAATGAGGTGGTTGAAACTGGGTAGCGGCAACAATAATCCCACCACCTGGATCATCTGCTCCTCGCCACGGTTGCCAAAAGCCAGCGATTCCATACCCTAACAAGGGACTTTGATTGATTTTATCGACAATGATTGGCCAGAAGTCTGTCCGTCCCGTGAGAGTCAAATCTTTATTAAGAGTATCGACAACAATAAATTCTAGGTTTTCTGTAACTAGAATTGTTATACAAATACTCAAAATCATAAAAAGAATCACAGACACAAAAGCCCATTGTACTTTCAGCTTTTTAACAAATCCGAAGTATCCCCATAGGCTAATTAATACTACCATTAAAACTTTACTAGCACCGCTGCCTCCTTTTTGTAGTGCAATTAATGACAAAGCAAAAAAGCCAATAGAAAGGCGACGTTGCTTCGGTGAATAAACAGCGTGCATTAACCACAACATTGCGCTTTGAGCCATGAAAAAGGAAAACTGGTTCTTGTGTCCTAAGATACCGCTCCAGTTTGCACCTGGGTCTCCTTTTAAGGATTCAAGAAAGCTGAGAATGACGACAATTATGTTAATCCAACGCCACAATGGATAAATTTCTTGCCAAGAATATTGCTTGCCCAAGTAAATAGCAAATAATGAAACGACTAGATAAACAACGCTCGTCTTTAAGGTGAAAATTGGCGCGTTTGACCACAAACAAGATAGCTCAATCATTAAGAGCAGCAGAAACAAGAAAGGTTCTTTAACAATAAGATTTACTAAAACCTGAATTGAATCCTTCAGGGTATAACGAAGACGCGAAATTATAATAAAGAAACCAAGCCCATAAAGACCTATATTTCCCGCTATTGTAGGTAACGTTGTACTGGCAAGTGTTAAAACCTGAGGGTTGAGTTTGTTAAAGGGAAGGATGGAGGCACCTGTAGCACCAGATATACTAATAATAAAAGTACCAAAAAAAACTTTTTCTAAGTTTGAAGCGATTTTTTTGTTGGTTCCTGCATAATGAAAAATAACAAGAACATATATTAAGCTAATTACTACTAGGAAAATGATAACTAGTGGACTACTTAAAATTAGTTCTTTCATGCTTTTTGGCAGACTGTATTGCTTACCGAGACACTGTGGTTGCAGTTAAACAGAGAGAGCAAACTGGGCTTGATTTGGAAGGATTTCTGAAGGCTAGCGTCTCTTTTCAGGAAAGAGAAAAATGTGAGCTTCCTTACTATTGAGTTAGTCGTTTCTCTAACTATACCAATGGTGTATTTTTTGTATTTTTCAGTCAAGGTAAGTACTCATAAAGTCGTTACTCGATTGTGTGCGGATAATACAGACTATCTAGTGATTTAGTCAGAAGTTTTTATATCTTTAGATAGATGCCGTTGTCTTCAAGGCTTGTAAAACAATCGTTGTTGAGATAAATCATTGCCGATTAGAACAGAATTATCATCCGGTTACTTTACTTCTATATTTACCAGCTCAGAACTATAACTAAAAACAAGACATGATAAAGAACCCTGAATCTTACAGACTTTAGTTGTGGGAGGTATCAAGTTGAAGCAGGGTCAAGGTATGAGTACCAACCTATAGATGGTTTCTCCTTTTGTCTCCAACATTAGATATCAGTCTGTCCTACCCATGAAATTAAATCTCTGAGCTATGCTGGAATCGCGCTTTTGAGGGAAGGGAAAGTTAGCCAAATGAATTGGGTATTTGCAGGCTCAGTAACTGTTGAGAAGATGACCATTGCGATCGCTGATTTACCAGCATCGTTACAAGGTACAAAAATTGTACAGCTTTCGGATTTTCATTATGATGGCTTGCGGCTATCAGAAGGTCTGCTGGCTCAAGCGATTGAAGCGAGTAATCAAGCTGAACCTGATTTAGTCGTTATGACGGGCGACTACGTGACTGACGATCCATCTCCCGTGCATCAGCTCGTACAGCGGTTGAAGCACTTACAAAGCCGCGTGGGAGTCTATGCTGTACTGGGCAACCATGACCTTTGTTTTCACTCGTCAAAAGCACAAGTGACTGATGCTCTCACTAGTATCGGCGTAGAAGTTTTATGGAATGCGATCGCCTATCCCTTGGGGCCAGAATTACCCTTGGTCGGACTGGCTGATTTCTGGTCACGAGAATTCGATCCTGTCCCCGTGATGAACCAACTCAGCCCCCAGACACCTTGCATTGTCTTGTCTCACAATCCTGATAGTGCTGAACCTTTACAGCAATGGCGAGTGGATTTACAGTTGTCAGGTCATACCCACGGGGGTCAGATCATCATCCCAGGATTTGGACCAGCCCCACTTGTGTTTAAAGTACTTGAGCAATATCTTCCCAACTCAGTGCAGCGCCGGATACCTTACATGAAAGAGTGTGTCAGGGTAGTGAAGCATTGGGAATGGACGAAGGGGCTGCATCAGGTTGGACAAAACCAGTTGTATGTCAATCGCGGCTTAGGCACCTACCCACCAGGACGCTTATTTTGTCCACCAGAAGTTACAGTAATTACTCTGGCGCAAGCTTGAAAGAGGGGAGTATTTAGAATTTGACTAATTTACATAGGTAGAAACAGAAGACGCGGAGAGATTTTGTAGTGAAATGCTCCGCATCTCTGCATCAGTTTTAACCGTTCAATTCAACTTGATAGACTACTAAGCAATATATTGCTGTACTAGGAGAACGAGTTCAGATGCCCAGTATTCAGCCACTTGGGCATCTGCGGCTTCTACCATGACACGGATTAGGGGTTCAGTACCGGAAGCACGAACCAGAATCCGTCCTTGGTCTGCCATCGCTGTCTCAGCTTGAGTGATCGCATTTGTCAGAGCATCACACTGTTGCCACTGTAATCTGCGATCGCGGTCTTCGACTCGGACATTACATAGTAACTGCGGGTAAGTCTGGAAGCTTTGGTCTACTAACTGCGATAAAGAAGCACCTGATTGACGCACCAAAGATGCTATGTGTAGGGCTGTCTGTAGTCCATCCCCAGTGCTGCTGTAGTGATGGCAGAGGATATGCCCTGATTGCTCACCTCCTAGCATCGCTCCAGTGCGTAACATTTCTGCCTGAACATACTGGTCACCAACGGCAGTACGCACGAATTTACCACCCAACTGTTCCCAAGCCCTCTCAAAGCCTAGGTTTGCCATAACTGTTGCCACAATCAAATTATCAGGCAACTGATCGTTTTGGCGCAGGGTGTTGCCCCAGAGATAGAGAATGTAATCTCCATCGACCACACGTCCTGTTGCGTCCACTGCCATCACTCGGTCGGCATCACCATCAAACGCGAAGCCCATATCAGCAGAGTGCTTGCCTACAGCTTCCTTGAGGGGATTCAGGTGAGTCGAGCCACAATTAACATTAATGCGATCACCATCTGGCTCGTCATGCAAGCAAATTACATCTGCACCCATTTGGGTAAACACTTGCCCCGCCAGTTGTGCAGCAGCACCCCAAGCTGAATCCAGCACAATTCGCATCCCTCGTAAATCCGTTACAGATTCTAGAGGACACAGCAGGGATTCAACATAAGCCGCAACTAACTCGCGTCTATTGTAATGCTGTCCACAAGTATGAATGGGCATGGCGCTGCCTACCCCACTCCTCAAGCCTGCTTCAATCTGCTGTTGCAACGCTGATGGTAGCTTCGTACCTTCTGAACTAAAAAACTTAATTCCGTTATCCTCCGGAGGATTATGACTAGCAGAAATCATAATCCCACCAACAGCATTGGTAACGCTGCTGAGATAGGCAACACCAGGAGTTGGACATAGCCCTAAATTCCACACCTCTAACCCTGCCGATGTCAAACCAGCAGAAAGAGCCATTGCCAACATATCGCTTGAATTTCGAGAGTCCTGCCCTAAAATCACGGGTCCAGGTGCTGGTGCTGAGGCGAGTAGCACCTGACCTGCCCAAAACCCAACTTGTAACGCCAAATCAGCATTCAACAAGTCTCCTACTCGTCCCCGAATGCCATCGGTACCAAACAAGGGTGTTGCTGGTAGCGTTAAGGGTAGGCTCGCTAGACCAACATCCGTTGAAGAAGGCTGCTGACGACGGCGCGACAATTCAAAACGACGTAAGCCCTGAGTCCGGGCGGGGGATGTAACCATAACTCACTTTTCCTCACACAACACACTCACTGTGGAGGATAGCACTTTCTGCTCTAGAGTTCCCCTACTCACAGGAAGGAAATCTTGAGCCCTTCTTGCACTAGACTCTGAAGATAGCCATGCCCATTAGATGAGCATCTCTTTCAGGATTGGTGGTTAATAGCGCTAGATTCAAAGACCCATCAGTTACTGTAGTCGCGTAGAGACCATATTTCACCCACTTATTAACCTCCAGCTTCGCAATACCTTTGTCCACTGTTTGACCGCCCAAAATTACATCCATTTCATGGTGATTAGAAGCGTAGTTTTCCATAATCCATAAATAGACTTCATAGCTACCATTAGGCACGCTCTGACTAATTTCGAGTTTATGCCTTTTGCAAACCACAGTATTCAACATTTTTTTCATACCACGGTTGACACCTGGTTCAGGTTTTACCCCAGTTTCAGTAGCAATAGAATCAGGCATAGATAAGCCTTCGGCTAAAGCATGACTGTAAGCTATCCAAGGATATCCATCGACTGTAATCGCTTTACCGTTAAAGTTAATCCCTTTAACGAAGTCTCCTTTGGTAGGAAAAGCTGATAAATCTTTAGAACCGAAGAAACGATTAAAAAAAGTGGTAACTGTCTGCATACTTTAGCTCTTAGTAAGTTTCAGAAAACTAAACTTTGACTAAGTTAGCAATTTCCTAGAAGAAAAACCCGTAAATTAGCCTGTCTTAATAGATATAGTCTTATTGAGGCGATCACTTTCCTCTAGCCATAACAATTAGACCACTGTAAAGTCTATCAGCTCTTGGCTAAAAACTTTACAGCGGCTTTCTACCTATGGAAACTATTATAAACTTTCTTCAACGCTGGAAATATTTATACTCTATCCTGAACTCTTGTGTACCCAAATAGAGAGGCAAATTTGAGGCGATTTATGAGCTAGCTAAAGTATTGAGGAGGCAGCTTTTCTCGATTCTAAATTCTATTGACCAAACTTTGCCCTCGGTATCACCTTCTTACTAGCAGAGGATGAGATAGCGCTTAACTCTTGTTACTCAAATCTCGTCCAAGCTATTAAATCCAGAACTGTTGAGTAGCTGATAAACTGTCATTCCTCCCCAGAACAAACCACTGCAAATCTGAATGACTACCAAGATGGGGATAGCAAACACTGCTACGCCTAAACTACAAAGTGCGATCGCTGCTCGTTCTGATAAGATGCCTGACTGCGACTTGACATCTGAGATAACTTGGTGGCTTGCAGAGACGTTGACGTTGTTTAGTGCAATCATCTTGGCTTCGGCTCTCATCGAGTGCTACTTGTTTAATTACTCATAATTATGCCGAGCGGCAGAGGAGCTTTCATCAAGAGATAATGTATTTTACTTCTGCCTGTATAAAGTTTTCGTAAATTTACCTCTAAATATGGTAAATGAGCCTTCTTCTTGAGCCGGAGCGCAAGAGAGTGCATCAAGGCGAAAGTTTCTGACCACTTCGCTACCTAGCTACTGGCGTAATCTGTCACACCTGCAAAATCAATAAAACGACTCTAGGTATGATCACAACATAGCCACTACTTATCCTTCTGGTAACCAAAACTTAACGGATATCAGGAAGGGCAGACTAAAAGCGAGATTGCTTTTCCAATGTACAGTTCAAAGAACAAAAAACACCCTTTTGACTATCAAGGGGTTTATCCCTGTCCCGTCTGTCGCTTAAACCAGCTCAAAGCGATGCCGTTAATGGACGCGATGGCTTGTGATTGCTGTCGTCATATTTTTACGGCTGATCTAGAACGACAGCTCATCAAAATGCCAGCTAGGCAACCGCCTCTAATCTGGCTTTGGAATGGCAGAAATTGGACGGGCGCACATCTAGAGGGAGTTGAATGGGGATGGGCTTACTGGCTATTCGCCATAGGCTTTGTCGTGCTGCCTACCACCTTGATTGGTTTATCCGCATACACTTTTCCCCCATCTCCTGGTAGTCGGTTGGCTTGGCTTCCAGCCGCTTGGACTGGATTAACGTTCTTATCCCATTTAGCGATTATTGGCTGGCTGGTGATTGAGTTTTATCAGTTCCCAGTTTGGGCGTACTTAAGAGTGAGGCGACAGCAGCTATTTAGTCGCTAAAACTTGCTTGGAAGTGGAACGTACAGACTAGAGAAGCGCGATCGCTGCTTATTCAATTCATAAGACGGTGATTCGTTTCAATATAACTTAGGTTTTGCAACGATTTGCAACGGATTTCTATATTGCTGGAACCTCATAACACCATTTGAGTTTGATTTTTACTGGTGTTTGAGGTATGCAAGATGACTACATAGGTTTTCTGATTAGGTGCATCCGTCTAAAGTGGTAGATGGTGATACTAATAGGGCAGGAAACTATGTTGGGGACTGACACTATTGATGAAATGACCCTGAAGAGACTATGGGGAGCTGAGCTAAATCAGCTTAAGCCGGAAGTGAAGGCAATTATCCTTTCCGCTTTGAGGAAGGCTAGAGAGAGAAGGGAGCAGAATCAGACCCCAGCGAGCGAGTGTCAGACCAGAGCTTCTAATCCGCAAGGGCAACATCAAGAGCAAGCTAGCACCTAGAGGTACTTATGTAGAAAGTCAGTGTCCTGAGGAGCTAAAGATGCCATTTTCTTAATAATTAAGTGGAAATCTTCCACGACACTCGCTGAATTCTCTGGAGTCAAAACAGGGACGTGGACAAAAATACAGCAGGTGTGCAGGCGACGCGATGTGCGGTAGAACCGCCTGCGGCATCGCAAATAGCTCAAGACCTCGTAGTACAGTCCTTCACAAACAAATTTACCTGCATCGTGACTAATCTCTGTACCAACTAACTCAGCTACTAATTTCTCCAAATCCACTGATGTTTTAAGTAAGTCATCGTTGCACGTTGCACAAGATTCCACTGTTAATTTTGTGCGGCACTCTGCCATACCACAGCAAATGATGACATCTGGTTGTAGTTCCTCAATTTTGTCAATTACGCAGCGGCTGGCTTTGGGAACATCAACGGGTAACTGTCTCAATAAAGTTAAGGCAGGAGAGAGAATATTTAACTGAGCAATTTCTTCTAATAAATCATCCGAAGCGTTAGATCTCTGATGCGGTAACCAAGTTTGAAAAGAGGTTAGGAGAATTTTTCCGTTCATAAGCTACCGTATATACACAAGTTTTACTGCTCACGGTCGAGATTGATAAGCCCCCTCGCATCCCCCAATTCTGGGGGACTTTGCTCGGTTGGAAGCCCCCAAAAGTTGGGGGTTGGGGGGGGCAAAAGGCAACATTTTGAGGTTGAGCAGGCGATATGTATACACAGTAGGTTCATAGAAGAGAGGCGGCAACTTAAAATAGAGGTGGCTTCAATAACAAATGTAAGGGGGAGCGGGTTAATGCCAATTATTGCCGTTGTAGATTACGACATGGGAAACCTGCACTCTGCCTGTAAAGGTCTGGAGAAAGCTGGGGCGACGACGAAAATTACCGATTCACCAGCAGACATTGAGCAGGCGGATGCTGTAGTTCTACCAGGCGTGGGAGCATTTGACCCTGCTGTGCAACATTTGCGATCGCGTGGACTTGAGGAACCGATTAAAAAAGCGATCGCTAGTGGTAAACCCTTTCTAGGCATTTGCTTAGGCTTACAAATTCTTTTTGACGGGAGTGAGGAAGGTACTGAACCGGGATTAGGAATTGTTCCCGGAATGGTACGTCGCTTTCGCTGGGAACCAGGAATTACCGTTCCTCACATGGGTTGGAATGAGTTGGAATTCAATCAGCCGAATTCTCCGCTTTGGCAGCAGTTATCCGGCACTCCACGAGTCTATTTCGTCCATTCCTACTATGTTGACCCAGTTGACCCCAAAATTCGCGCAGCAACTGTTACCCACGGTAGCCAAACAGTAACGGCTGCGATCGCTCGTGACAACTTAATGGCAGTCCAGTTTCACCCGGAAAAATCTTCCACAGCAGGGTTGCAAATCTTGTCTAATTTCGTGGCTCAAGTCAAGACGGCTGTTCTAGTGTAAATGAGAATCTACGGCAATCGGCAACTAAAGACTTTACCAGGTCAAGATACCCGCCCGACGCTAGCACGGGTACGAGAGGCAGTCTTTAATATCTGGCAAGGTACGATTGCTGATTGCCGATGGCTTGATTTATGTACTGGTACAGGTTCAATGGGTGCGGAGGCACTGTGTCGGGGAGCATCCTTGGTTGTGGGAATTGAGAAGTGGGCAAAAGCCTGTGCCGTTATTCAGCAGAACTGGGAACAAGTAGCTCAGCCTGAACAGGAGTTTCAGGTGATACAAGGGAACGTTGTTGGGCGATTAAAAATATTAGCAGGTCAGTCGTTTGACTACATTTACTTCGACCCACCCTATGCGAGTGACTTGTATCAGCCAGTCCTAAAAGCGATCGCTCAGTACCAGTTACTCGATGCTGAGGGTGAACTAGCCGTAGAGCATAGCCCAAACAATCGACTAGAAATACCACTTCCCAACCTAGAAATCTGTAGGCAGAAAGTCTACGGCAATACTGCCTTGACTTTCTATCGTCGCTGATGAAGAAGAGAGGGAGTAGGCTAGTGCAGTGTGGCGGAAATAACTATCCAGTTGAAAAAGGTTAAAAAGCTTACCTTACAAGCAATATTCCTTCTGCCTCCTGCCTCCTGCCTTCTTGCACTAGGGAGTAGGGAGTGGATAGAACCTCGTTTTGCTGTTTAGTGCAAGTTCCAGATTCTTGCCCTACTCCCCATTCCCTATTCCCTACTTATTGATACCTAGCTGGTCGCCACGCTTGTACTGCATATAGGCAGCGAAAAACAGTCCAGCAAGGGTAACTGGGATTAAGCCAAGGACAATCCCTGAAAGCAGCGGTTCTACCACGTTTGTTCTCCTACATTAATAAGTTTTTTTGCTTGTTTCTCATCGTACTAGCTCTCACGCCGCAACAGCTACAGACTGAACTGAAAGAATTAGCTGCATTGTGAAAGCCAAAATTCAACCGTAGTGCAAGTTTAGACTTGCTTACTCATTCTGTAAATTTTAAGCTATGTTTATTAATCGACATACTTTTCGACAAGCCGTTACGTTATCACCTTACTCGTATAACAAAATCGGTTTTTCGTTTCATATCGACAAAAAACGCTTAGTAAATTCTTAATTTGACAGGAGTTCGTTTGGAGAACCAGCTTGCCCATCCTGAAATCCTAATCCGGCGGATTACCTTAGTGGTGCTTGCGGCGCTGCTAACAATCGCTATAAGCATCTTAGGCTTCCACCTAATTCAGACTTCAGACCCTTACATCCAAAATGTCTTGTCACTAGATGGCGATTCACTGCGAGGTCGTGCGATTTTTCAAATCAACTGTGCTGGTTGTCATGGAATACAAGCGGATGGTCGGGTCGGCCCAAGCTTGCAGCATGTTTCTCAGCGAAAGTCCAAGATCAACTTGATTCATCAGGTGACAAGTGGCGAGACACCACCAATGCCGAAGTTCCAGCCTAGCCCTCAGGAAATGTCAGACCTTTTAAGCTACTTGGAAGATTTGTGAGGATTGGTTGAGTAGCCCTGTGTCTTGGTTAAGGCGCGTAGGTGGTAGGTTTTAGGGGAAAAGCTATGGCGCTCTCCTTGGAAAGATTAGGGTTTTGGGGAGATTCAAAGAAGAGCAGGGCATACCTGTAAACCTATTACCTAAGACCTAAAACCTGTCACCTAACTAAACTGTTGAGCATAGAATCGAGCATAGCGATCGCCTTTCTCTAAAAGTTCTTCGTGGGTTCCCGATTCCACGATTTGTCCTTGCTCTACAACAAGAATACGGTCAGCACGGCGCACAGTTGCCAGTCGGTGAGCAATGATAAAAACCGTGCGCTCTTTCATAATCCGCTCTAAGGCTTCTTGTACCAAGGCTTCGGATTCGGAATCTAAAGCAGAAGTCGCTTCATCAAGGATGAGGATACTGGGGTTGAGAAGAACAGCCCGCGCGATCGCAATTCGTTGTCTTTGCCCTCCTGATAAATTCACGCCTCGCTCCCCTACCCAGGTGTAATAGCCTTGGGAAAACTGAGTGATGAACTGGTGAGCATTCGCAATCTTAGCGGCTTCCTGAACGTCTTTAAGGTCAAATTCAGCTTGACCGAAGGCGATGTTTTGGGCGATCGTGCCAGAAAATAGTGTGGTTTCCTGCGGGACAATGCCAATTTGCCGCCGCAGACTCTTTAGGGTGACATCCTGAATATTTATTCCGTCAATGAAAATTTCACCCGATTGAGGGTCATAGAAGCGGGGCAGTAGATTGACTAGAGTAGTTTTACCAGCACCCGACGCACCAACTAATGCGATCGCTTCTCCTGGTTGTGCTAATAAACTTAAGTCTTTCAGCACAGGTTCATCTGCCTTGTAGGCAAATGACACATTCCGATACTCAACTTTACCCGTAACGCTTGGCAAGACACTCGCACCTGGTTTTTCCACCACCGTTGGCTGAATCGCTACCAGTTCAAATATGCGATCGACCGATGCCTCACCTTGCTTGAATTCGTTGTAGTTGCTGGTGATATGGGCAATCGGGTCAATAAGTAGCAATGCCGCAGCAACAAATGTGGCAAATTGTGCGCCTGTGAGGTTCCCCATAGAAATTTGCCAACCACCCAGGAGAAACAGCAGCAAAACACTCATCGCATACACAAATCCCACAACTGGGTTCTGAATCGCCCTCAGCCGTTCAGTTGCATACTTCGCTTGACGGTTTTCTTCTGCTTCTTGAGCAAAGCGATCAATCTCAAACTCCTCAGCCGCAAACGCTTGCACAAGGCGAATCCCACTAAACACCTCTGTCAGCAAAGCCGATAAGTTAGAGATGTGATTTTGACTGCGGCGGGAAAACTTCAGCATCTGTTCACCAAACCAGCCAATCAAAACACCCATCAACGGCGCAACGATGAATGTTGCCAGCGTTAGCTGCCAGTTGAGATAAATCATGTAACCCAGCAACACAATTAGCTGCAACACACAAGGGGTAAAGTCATGGAAGACTTTATTGACTACCTCACCAACCCGGTCAATATCTTCAGTGAAGCGGTACGTTAAGTCGCCTGTCTGGACAGTTTCAAAATAGCTGAGGTTGAGGCGTTGGATGTGGGCATAGACTTGCTTGCGTAAGTCTAAGGCGACAAACAGGGCAGCTTTTGCCATCAGGGTGTCTTGCCCATACATCAGGATTTTCTGGACGAGAAAAACTAGGACAAGGCTTCCAGCTATCCGCGCAAGCCCTAGCATATTGCCTTGTCCAATTAAACTGACCAGTTGCCCTGCTAGTGCGGCTTGTAGGGGCCAAAACACTGTAACACCTAGCGTGCAAACAAATGCCTGAGTAATGGTTTTCCAGTGAGGGCGAATATAAGGCAGTAGCTGCCAGTAATTAGAGCGCGTTTTCAAGAGGTAACGTCCAGAACAACATTTTCTTTTTTTGACGCTACCAGTTTTTAAGCTGTTTCTGAGCTTCCTTGTTTTTAGAAAGTACCTTAAACCCACCGTGAACTTAAGGATACTATTGGCGAATTCGGAAGACCTAACCCCCCAGCCCCGCAACCCTCGCAGTGGGTTGGGGGAGTCCGGAAGCCCCTCCCCGAAGCAGAGAGGGGCTTGGGGAGGGGTCACACACGAGAGCTAATTGATCAACAGTATCCTTGAGTCCCTGGTGGATAAATGCTCAGGTACAAGATGTAAAGTTCACCTTCCATTCAGTGGCATCTGAGCAAAATGCTCCTGCACTGAGTCGTCAATGAAGCGATAGCAGCCACCCTCCCGTTTCAAGAATCCCAGTTCAACGGCATGGTCAAGGAACTTAGCATAATTCCAAGGGATAGCCCCACTCTGCTTTAGAATCAAGCGCAGCACAAAATGTTGAAGGCAAGCTAAACCTCCAACATAGATGCCAAAAAACACTCCATTCCCGATTCCGTCAATTAGTAAATCACGAGGTTCCAAAGGTTCTCCCATCGCCAATAGGACTCCAACATAAAGTAGTACCCAGGCTACTCCACCAATAACTGTAAAAATTCCTGCATTTAGACCTGATTCTCTAATTCCTTGATTATTGACAGTTGTATTATCGAAGTCTGGAACCATTAGTCCCCAAATTAGTCCTTCGATTAGCCCCCAAACTAACGAATCAGCCATTCCTAAAATGAGTCCTTCAATTCCCCAGATTAACCAGCAAATCAGGGCATCAATCAGCCCATAAACCAGTCCCCACCACAGCCCTTCAATCACAGAACTCAGTAACTGAGCTTTGGCAAATTCAAGAGAAAATTTAAGACGATTAACTGGGAAAATTTCTTGAGTACGCCCTAAAATCAATCCGTAAGTGATGCCACCAATACTTGCTCCAATGAGTCCCGTCGTTCCCACGTAAATCAGCGCCACTATCAGCCCAGTTATCAGTCCTATAGAAATCTGATAGAACCACTTTTGTTGGGGAGTTCCTAACCAGGAAGATTGCATTCTTTCAATCAGAAACTCTTTAGCTTTGTCTTGTTTGAGCTGACGAGCAAGCCGAGCTAGCCAATAATAGGTTTGTTGTAGGCTGGGTTCAGTTCCTGGTAGATAGATTGGATTGTGAGCGTTGGGAACATCTAGAGGTGGTAAGGTGCCTCTGAGCAAGTCTTGTTCAAACGCTTCAATGAGGGGCTGACTGGAACTGAGTGGGGTATCGAGTTGACCATCGGATTTTGACATAGTTGGAGCTAACTCGGATTAGCTATCTGCAAAGCGTGGCTGATCTGAGTGTAAATCCCTACTCCAATTTTGTGACTTCTAAGCCTGTGATGAGAGGGCGATCGCTCTTTTGGCTTTGGCAACCTCACGCTCCAACTCTTCCCGTGTCTGTGTCGGAAACGGTGATATGTCACTGGAGTCAGCAAATACTCTAGGCATCTTGCTGTTGCTCTTGCCAAATTGCCTGCCGTTCTGTTTCTATGCCCTCCAGCAAATCACTTAAACCTACGCCTTCCTCTTCCATAAGGGCAACAATTTTATCTGCCAACTGGGGAACTTGGGGTTGTTTGGGGGTGAGTAAGACTAGAGGAACGCAACCGCCTTCTGCTTCGGTAACACCGATTTTAAGCAGTGTCAGCATCTGTCCCTCAGTAACATTAAGGTACTCCTGCACAGCATAGTTACTGATAACGTAAAGATTAAGATGCATTAAACCCAGTCCACAGGTAAACCAATGCAATTAGAAGATTATTTTGACTTTCTATCGCCAGATGACATCCGCCTGAAAGGACACCGCATCGGCATTGATAATGTGCTTGATTATTATTTGGAAGGATATTCACCAGAAGAGATTGCTGCTAATCTACCTACTCTGAGCTTAGAGCAGATTTACGGGACGATTACTTACTATTTGCATAATCAGGCTGATATAGATGCCTACCTATTACGTTTGGCGAGATGGCGCGAACAGCGTTATCAGGAATCGTTAGTCAATCCTTCACCGTTGGCGCAACGTATAATTGCAAAAAAGCAAGAGCGAGCTAAAGAGCGAGGAAATCCTTTGTGAAGGTACGTTTCTTGCTTGATGAGAATTTGTCATCTCGGCTTAAGGTAGCTGTCCTGCGTCTAAATCCTGTGATCGATATCTTGCGTGTGGGCGATCCTAATGCACCGCAACTAGGAACACTCGACCCAGATATATTAGGCTATCTGGAGTTATCGCAACGGCTTTTGGTAACAGACAACCGTACCAGTATGCCAGACCATCTGGAAGCACACTGGGCAGATGGCGGGTACATTTGGGGGTTACTTTGGGTACGTCCCAAAACATCAATAGGGCAGTTGGCGGAAGAACTTTTTGTGATTTGGGAGACGACTGAAGCTGAAGAATGGAGAGATTATGTAGATTGGATTCCGTTTCAGGGACAAGTTTAATTGCTTGAAGCGTTACAAGAAGCGATCGCAAGCGAATGGCGTTTTGAATGGATGAGGGGAGATGCGATCGCAAAAATTAGCCGCTAAACTTCGAGAATTGGATGTTGACCCGGATGAATTGTAAGTGCGATCGCTCTTTTCTATAATGCGATCGTCCAAAAATCTAAGGATTCTTTCTACTCTTGTGCAGCAAGCAGAGTCTCCTGGTATAGCTGTTGACTTATGCGTTTACCTTGGGCAATAAGAGCGTCTAGCACTTCTTTAACGCTAGGAATCAATCCTTGATCTTTGGCAAGTAACAGTGTGCCGATTGTACCGATAACGGGTAAGTTTCGAGACAGCGCCACTCGACGCGCCGCTAAATCATCTATCAATAGCTGATCTACACCTAACTCCTCAGCAAGGATAATCGCGGCACATTCACCCAAGTCAAGCTGGATACCATCTTGAAGAATAGGTACATTCTCAGCATTGGTAATTGAGCGCACCTCAATCCAAGTTGCTGATTGTACCGCACTTACTGCTGGATGCGTTCCGGTGGTTACTTCGTTGTAAACTTCTTCAGGGATGATGACTTGCCCAAAGATATCCCTCAATAAATTTAGCTGTCCAACCTTTGCCAATTCACTCAGGGGTGTGGTGTCTGAAACAACGATCACTTGGAATATTTCTCCAAGGTACGCTTGGCTTTGGCAACCTCACGCTCCAACTCTTCCCGTGTCTGTGTCGGAAACGGTGATATGTCATACACATCCATTAGGTCGGAAAGTTGCCAGCGATCAATGCCTAGAAGTTTTGCTGCCCGTCCTGCGCTGATATCACTATGTCGTAGCAGTGTCATCACATAGGCTTCCCGTGCTTTGCTTTCTGCTTCTAACTTGTGTGCTTCAGGGATTTCAGGAATAACTACTGTGAACTTGACTTCAGTCTCTGGTTGTTGCGTCTGCATCTGGAGGGTAGTGGTTGTTGGCTGTGTTGAGCTTGCTCTTATGTTGACTATATGTCACAATTAATGAACATGACTATAAAGCTTAAGATGGAAGCAAAACAACTGTCTCTTTTTTCTAATGTAGAGGAGCAAAATCTTGCATCTAGGCAGAAGACAGCAAAGTTAGGACGTTACGAACGTATCCAACGTGAACTAGAGACAGGTGAGTGCGATCCTTACAAAACATTTGTTGAAATTAGTTCGCTGCCCACACCTCCCTCCAACTATACATTTGTCGATCTTTTCTGCGGTGCGGGTGGAGTGACACAAGGTTTAGTCCAAGCAGGATTTCAACCTGTAGCAAGTGTTGAAGTGAACCCAATAGCATCAGCAACACACAAAAGGAACTTTCCACAATGTCATCACTTTAACGGTGATATCGAACAATTTAATCCAATAGACTGGCTTAATCAAATTGGTTCGCCTGAAGTTCATTTGGTTGTAGGGGGTCCTCCGTGTCAGGGATTCTCAGTTGCAGGAAAGCGCAACCCTGATGACCCTCGCAATCGTCTATTTCGTGAATTTGTAAGAGTCGTTTCAGAAATACGACCGTGGTATGTTGTTATGGAAAACGTGCCGGGGATTCTTACCATGCAGAAAGGGGCTGTTAAGAAAGCCATTTGTGAGGCATTTGAGGCAATTGGTTATCCTCATGTTTCTATTGCAATTCTTGAATCTGCTGCCTATGGAGTCCCGCAAATTCGCCCACGAGCCATTTTTATTGCCAACCGATTTGGCATGAAGAACCCATATCCAAAAGCTCAACTGTTGCCTCATCAATACAAACCGATTGAATCAGCAATTTCTGACCTTCCTGAGTGGACACCACTACCAGAAATTAATCATGAATGGACTCGGCATTCACCTAAGTACATGGAACGAATTGCTAAAGTTCCACCAGGCGGTTCTTTGTATAAAACTTATGTCGATGCCTTCAAGCGTCAATATCCTGGAAAACCTAGTATGACTGTCAAAGAGAATCATGGTGGTACTCATATTCACCCATATCTTAACCGTGTTATTTCAGCCCGTGAAATGGCTAGATTACAGACATTTCCAGATTCATTTGTTTTTGAAGGTTCTATGAAGAAAGCTATGTGGCAGATTGGTAATGCTGTGCCGCCTCGTCTAGCAGAGTGTATCGCTTGGGCGCTTATACCGTACTTAACTGATATTGCACTTAATATCCAACGTGGAGATACTGTTAATCGTCCTTTGCAGACTCAGCTAATCTTTGATTGAGAGCATCACGCCAAGCCTCAAAATTATACCAACCACATCCAATACATCCTTCCTCAGCCTCAGTACCGCGCTGATGTATAGAAGCCCAATCTTCACCGCCTTCATACCAAAACCTTATGCTAAAAGGTGTCCCTCTTTTCCCAGTTTTAATACAGCGTTCACAACTTCTCGATTTCAGAAGATTGTGATTACCAGAAGAATCCTTCTTTAGCAATTGAAATTTTTCCTTAATTTCATCCTCATTTATTGAGGTAAGATGTGGTGGCTCATTACTTCCCCAACGCTCCATGGGAAACCGATGGTCAATGACTAACTCATGGGTGGCACGTTGCCTTTGTTCGATTACATCTGTATAAGAATAAATTTCCAAAATTCTTCTTACTAAAGAGTTTGGTATTTTAGCAGCAGAATTTGCTGATTTTATCTCTCCTGTCCAGTGGTCTTGTTTGGTTATACGCTGGCAATTATTACAAGGTCTAGACTCTGATTCGATAACCAAACCAGGACGATTTTTACTACCACGTTGCAAGCCTTGAATGCCCCCACCTCCAGCATATTGCTCCGAGGCTACTTGTCGGCCCTCACACCTGCGGCAATGCCATGCTCGATCCGACAAAAGGTTAAAGACTTTCAGTTGCGTTGGGGCTGTTTGAAGTTGAGCCTTGATTTGAGAAACTAGATTTTCACTCACTTTGAATTCAAAACTCGTTTTCTAGATTATTGAGAAGGTCTGACACTGTTGTGTTTAAGCCACTAGCAAGACTTACAAGAGCAGTCAAAGAGGGATTTCGTACTCCGCGTTCCACCCCAGATATGTAGGTACGGTCTAAGTTAGCGCGTAGTCCCAGTTCTTCTTGTGAGATGCCAAGCTTAGTCCGGCGCTGCCTCACGAGGTAGCCTAAGGCACAAAGGATTTTGCCTTTTGCTTTTTCCATATACTGATTTTCAATGTCTACGGACTATCAGTCTACGGACGATGTGTCACATAGATTATCGCCCTAGCAAACCTCAATGACTAAACCTAACGTCTCAACCAATTGTGAAGAATCCCCTTGTGCCGAGAGAGCGATCGCTTCTGCTGGATCGATAAAATTTAGGCAGCAATGATCCAACCCTGCTTAAATTTGACTGTTCCCTATCTTCCCCTATGATCGGCAATCTACCGAACGTCAATGCTCTACGCGCTCGCCACACTGGCTGGGATAAACCAACCCCGCAAAATCTCAAAGACATTGGCACCATTGAGTTTTTCTGGCGGAATTTGTTCGAGGCAATCTTCTATCCCAACCAGGATAACTGACAACAGCAGTGGCAACAACTTTACGATCTAATTCTTGAACGGTGTCCCAACAACGATGAGCGTTACACCACCCTTATCTACCTAGAGAAGGTCAAGAAAACGCTCAAAAGAGACGAGGATCGGACAAAGCACTGGAAATCAGTGTTAATTTACCTGGAAAATACAAGAGATTGGGCAAGAAAATCGATTATTCGTGCCTAAGCGTTGGTCTTCTTCTGATTACCTTCTTGTTTACCCACCTAGCTAAAATGCGATCGCTTTCTTAGACCCCTATTCAAGGAGACGAAGCGATCGCATTAGTCAATCAATAAAACCCGACAACTCAAGCCGCAGACGCTCTCAGCCCTCTACTCCAACTATCAAGATCAGCCAAAGCGCGATCGCGATACATCCCATATCGCTCTTGCTTATTCTTAATTCGCTTACCCAGTTCTGGCAGAATTCCAAAATTCGGTGGCATTGGTTGGAAATGCTTCGGTGATGCCGAACTGATAAAGTCAAACAGCGCACCCATCATCATCGTAGTTGGCAGCGTTACAGGCTCCAATCCTAGTACTAACCGCGCTGCATTCGTCCCTGCCAGCCAACCCCCTGCCGCTGCTGCTGTATAGCCTTCTGTACCCACCAGTTGACCTGCCGCTAGCAAAGTTGGGCGTTTTTTAAATTGCAGCGTCGGGTGCAATAGCTGAGGCGCATTCAGGAACGTGTTGCGGTGCATCACACCCATCCGGACAAACTCCGCTTCCTCCAAACCTGGAATCAGCCGAAATACCCGTTTCTGCTCACCCCAGCGCAGATTGGTTTGGAATCCCACCATATTCCAAAGTTGACCCGCCTTATCTTCCTGTCGAAGTTGTACGACAGCATAGGGACGCTGGGATTGGTTTTCTGGAGCGCGAAAATCTCCCTTTCGAGCATCAAATAACCCCACTGGCTTCAAGGGACCATAGCGCATCGTATCTTCGCCGCGCCGTGCCATCTCTTCAATTGGCAAGCAACCCTCAAAGAACTTAGCCGTTTCTTGCTCAAAATCTTTCAATTCCGCTTTTTCGGCAGCACATAATTCCTGCCAGAAGTGCAGATACTGCTCTCGATTCATCGGACAGTTGAGATAAGCCGCTTCGCCCTTATCGTAACGCGAGGCAAAAAAAGCAATCTCACGATTAATTGATTCTCCTGTGACAATGGGACTTGCCGCATCAAAAAAGCTGAAGTATTCCATGCCCGTGAAGCGTTGCAAGTCTTCAGTTAAAGCAGGGCTAGTTAGAGGACCAGTCGTCAGAACAACAACTCCCTCAGTAGGAATTTCCTGAACTTCTGAGCGACGCAACTCAATCAAGGGATGAGTCGCAAGCGTTTGCGTTAAGTTGTGGCTAAACACTCCTCTATCTACCGCTAGTGCGCCACCCGCAGGAACCGCGTGTTCATCAGCCGTGCCGATAATTATAGAGCCAAGGCGACGAAGTTCTTCGTGCAACAAACCCGCCGCGCGATCGCTTGAGAGGGCACCAAAGGAATTACTACAAACCAGTTCCGCCAGTTCCTCGGTGTGATGAGCAGGGCTTTTTCTTAAGGGGCGCATTTCATGGAGTACCACTGGCACACCCGCCTTAGCAATCTGCCATGCGGCTTCTGTACCAGCTAGTCCACCACCAATTACATGAATCATTTGCTTCTCCATCATTCATCCTCCTCGTCTCTTGCCCCGTTCAAGGAAGTATTCTTGCCTTGCTACTTCCTCCATGGTCACTTGTTGAGGTTGGCGCTTGTACTCCCAAGACGTTTACTTTTCTTGTTCTTCTACCATGCCAGGGTCGATCAGTGTAATGTCAAATGGATCAAGTGGTCCACTCTTGCGATTGTTGCGTTTGAGTAAATAATAGGTAACACTTACCCCAGGCCCAAACACAACCTTGTCCTCATTTTTGAGGTCATAGCTTTGAATTTTGCGTCCATGAATTACGATACCATTGGCACTGAGTTGACCTTGAAGATTGCCATTGACAATTTGGTAGTAGTAGTTTCCGTCATCACGCTGTTGCCGGACTAACGTGGCATGTCGGCGAGAAACAAACAGTGAAAAGAGACGAATATCACATTCAGCGTCTCTCCCAATGGAATATACCTCTCCTCCCAAGGGAATTTCTTTCCGTCCCTGGTCATCTTTCACAATCAACCAATGAACCTCTTGCGGTTCTGAAGGGGAGATTGGCTTTGTAGTTGAACCAATAGGTGAAAGATTGTGTTTCGAGTGATGGAAGTGAGAGGTTTCGGCTTCAGGCATTTTCACAATCCTTGGCTTTACAGGGTTTGAATAAAACGTCAAGCGACTTCTCGTGACGAAGTGAAGTTTTGCAGGACAAAAGATTGGATGGCTGACAGTGCAACTTCGACAATTGAGCGCAGAAGACTGCCTATATGCGCTCAATTGAAGAGCATTAGTTCACGAAATCTTAGAGACGCAACCCTGAGTTTTGAATTAGATTAGCTTAACCATCTTCCATGAAATGCAACTTGAATACACATTAGCTTAAATGACTTTTTCTCCCTTGAGGTAGAACTTTACGAATGTGCAACCTAAAAGACGAATAGCTAATTACGCACTAGTCCTCAGCCTCCTAAACATTTAACAGCCCAGTGAGCGTACCTGGTGGCGGTAAAATGATACTTACTAAAATCAATAGAGCCAGAAATCCTACTAGATCACGCCAGTTGTCAAGTTCTGAGACATCGTTTAAGGCTGGTTCATCTGCGACTGGCAGGAATAATAAAATAATCGCCAACGTTAATAAATCTGACTCCTGCAAGGCAAGTACCAGCACCAGCAGGCGGGTAATCTGACCAATAGTTGCACCCGTTCTCTGTCCAAACATAGCATGGACGATGTGACCTCCATCAAGTTGCCCCACTGGCATCAACTTCAACGCGATCGCGATTAAACCGACATAGCCTGCCACTGCCACAGGATGCAAATTAATTGCCATTGTTGGCGTTAATTCATTACCTAATGCCAACTTACTGAGTAGGGTTAGCAAGAAGGAAAATCTTGGATTAAGGGATTCAAAATTTAACAGTCCTGAGGCATCTGAAATTGGAACGACTCTGGAGTGGATAAGCCCCCAAATTAAAATCGGTAAGGTGACAATCAACCCGGCTAAGGGTCCAGTAATCCCAACATCAAATAAGGCTTTACGATGCGGAACAGGCGATCGCATCTGAATAAATGCGCCAATTGTCCCTAGGGGAAAGAATTGCATTGGAGGCAACGGGATAAAGTAGGGCAGCGTTATCCGCATTTTGTACAGCCTTGCTACCCAGTAATGACCCAATTCATAGACACTCAAGATTGCTATCAGTGCTAAGGCATAAGGGAACCCTTTCACTAAAGTCGAGGGGTTAAGCTCTTTTTCAGTAAGCCCCGCAATCAGTGCGCCTCCCATTGTGGTGGTCAACAAGGTAGTCAACAGTAACCCCAACGCCAAAATTGGGCGCGACACAGGTTCCGACTCAGTCCCTACCTTGGCTTGAGTTTGCGTATTCGGAACTAAAGCAAAGAAGGGAGTCCCATTCAGGCTTTCTTGAAAAATTACAAAAAAGCGATCGCCAAATTCGGCTTCAATATTTTGCCGTACTGTCTGATAGGCTGCCTCTGGGCTTGTGCGTAGCTTTCCTCGACACAAAACAGCTTGGGGACGATACTCAACATTCTGAAGATAGTAAACTCCCCAGGGAAAGCAATTTCTAAGGTCAGTTTCTTCCTGTTTGCTAATTGGGCGTAGCGCTGACTCTTCACTCGCTATTGGAACTGTTGGTTTTGGCGTTAATGCTGGAGGTGTTGTCTCTGTTCCCTGAGTTGCTGGAGGGGTAGAATCGCGGCGTCCCCACTGAATCAAGAACCAGTACAACGGCAGGCAAATCACGAAAGGTCCAAATACAAGGGCAGGTGGCATCGGTGCATCTTCATACAGCTGATTCCATCCACTCCAGACCAGTGCAGGAGTCATCATTACCAGCCACAATAACCAGACTGGTGTCCGGGTAATGCTTGCCACACTACGCTGGACGATGAAGTAAGTGATAATGCCTAGTAGAATTAGGAGCAACAGTTCCATGATGATAGATCACAATTGGTGTAATGGAGCGATCTTGACCAAGAGGGGAGGATTTTATAGTAGATGCCTTGTTCCGTATAGGCACTGGCACCATGAGGCATAAGTCAAGATAAGCAAGTAGGCGCAATCAAACAGAACTTATCGTTTTGGGGACTGTGGGCTAGTGAGTAGTGGCTGGGTAAAGTTTCCCAAGCTTTAATCACTTAAACCAGCAATGTTTATTTCCAACGCTCTACTTAGTTCTTCTTCGGAATATCAATTGCCCCCTACTGGGCAGCATTTTCTTCCCCTCTCCCTCATCTCCCACTCTCTCCATCTTTCATAAAGGTTAGTACCGTTCACTCAAACTACAGGCAGACAAGCATTGTGCAACCTGATTTCCCCGAAAAGGGCAATATTACTCCTCCTCAAACCCCACCGTCAAATCTGCAACCTGCTGTACTCAAACCACCACGCCCTGTCCTAGAAACAATTTTCGCATTTCCACCCAATCGCGATACGTTAGGTGGTACGGCATATCTTATTGTAGGAAATTCCGCCAATCTCCTGATCGATTGTCCGGCGTTGAATGAAACCAACGAACAATTCATTCGACAACAAGGGGGAGTGTCCTTACTATTCCTAACTCATAGAGGTGGCATTGGGAGAGCGCAGGAAATTCAGAAGATGTTCGGCTGTACTATTGTGGTTCAAGAACAAGAAGCTTACCTGTTGCCGGGACTAGACGTAAGTCCCTTCCAATACGAGTTTACTCTCACTCCCAACTGTAGCGCTATCTGGACACCGGGTCACTCGCCAGGTTCTTCTTGTCTTTACTTCACCTGTGCAGGTGGTGTTCTGTTTTCTGGGCGTCATCTATTGCCAAATCGACAAGGCAAACCAGAACCTTTACGCACTTCAAAAACCTTTCATTGGCGAAGGCAAATTCAAAGTGTGCAGTCCTTAATTGAGCGCTTTACACCGACAACATTGCATTACATTTGTCCTGGTGCTAATACAGGAAGTTTGCGAGGCAAAGGCGTAATTGATCAGGCGTATGAGCAACTAACTCAACTGAATTTAGCAGCTTTGCGACATACTCAACCTTTGCTTTGAAGCTTTTCTGACATCTTTGAAGCTAACAACACGTTAACCTCATCCCACGCCCTTAATGACGTGGGAATTCAGTTTAGCGGGACAACAAGCTTAGTTACTTACAGCATCAGCCACTACGGAGTTGGATGCCAGAAACTCTATAGCTGCTTGATATTGACCATCTGCTGTTGTGCCGACTTGATTGAACGTTATTTGTTCTAACGGCACCTGAAAGTCTGGGGTGATGCCTAGTTTATGAATATCATGGTGGTTTGGTGTTTCGTACTTGGCAACAGTTACGGCTAATCCTGACCCGTCTGATAGGTCAAATAATGACTGGATTAAGCCTTTGCCAAAGGTTTTTTCACCAACTAGTTTAGCTCTCCCGTTATCCTGTAATGCTCCAGCGAGAATCTCACTAGCGCTGGCACTTCCTTGGTTGACTAAGACTACTAAAGGGTCTTCCGTTAGTGCCGGGCCATTGGCTTCAAAACTACCTAGCATTCCCTGTCGGTTAACGGTATAAACAACTGTTCCCTTATCCAACCAGAGACGAGCAATTTCGATACCAGCTTGCAACAGACCACCGGGATTATTTCGTAGGTCAAGGACATAAGCATCTGCGCCCTGTTCTTCGAGTTGATTAATCGCGTCAGCGACTTCAGTCGGGGCATTGGCACTGAACTGGGTCAGGCGAATGTAACCAACTGGGGTACTACCAGGGTGGGTATCTAAGACGGCATAAACTGGGTTGAGAGCGATGCGATCGCGTACCAGTTCGATTGACTTTGGCTTCCCATCATCACCTTGAATTCTCAGAGTAACCGTCGTACCAATGGGGCCGCGCATCCGAGAGGCGGCTTCATCGAGAGTGAGTTCTGAAGTTAGTACACCATCAATTTCCAGGATGCGATCGCGTGGGCTAATTCCCGCCTGATCAGCGGGTGACCCAGCAATTGGGGCAATTACTTCTAATTCTCCCGTCTCAGCATCCAGAGCAATTTGTAGTCCTACACCCGATAGTTCTCCGGAGGTATTGACCTGTAAACTGCGATACTGGTTGGGCTTCAAGAGTCGCGTGAAGGGGTCGTCAAGACTCTCTAGCATTTTTTGAATCGCTGCATAGGTCGCTTCGCGATTATCTAGCCGCTGTTTCAACGTTTTTTCTCGTAATGCCCACCAATTTTGATCATTAAACGTGTCATCTATATACGCTTGAGAGACGATTCGCCACGCTTGCGAGAAAATCTTTTGCTCCTCTGTAAAAGCAGATGCTGGTGCTGTCCACCATGCCGATGAGAAGATGATTTGGCAGATTAGTAAAACTCCAACCCAGAAAGCTCGTTTGTGCATGACTAAAATTTTCACTTCAGGCTTTAATTCCCTAAATTGTCAGTGTGGCAGAGCCTAGGGACGACGCGATCGCGTGAAATCAACTACCGTAGACTGTTGACGGTTCACCGTTCACACCTCAACATCAACCGTCAGTCGTCAACAGCATCCCCTCTTTAGTAACCCTTAAGGTACAGGTCGAAGGCAAGCTATTAAGAGTTACGGCACCGCAACGTCTACCTCTGACAAGCTATGTTACATTTCTTGTATAGCGGACATCAAACCGGGTCAGCGTTCCTGATCAGATTTGTGTAAGCTCAGCTTTATTGGTGTGTTTCCCCTCACCCAAAGCCATAATCAATTTCCTCGGTGGCAGAGTGCCGCTTGAGGGTTAACTACGTCAAAAACAGCAATATCCTTTTAGGAATTCTGGCTTCATGTTTTCAAAGCAGATAACCGACTCAAAAGCCTTCAACTGGTTTGAGGAGCGTCTAGAAATTCAGGCACTTGCCGACGACGTTACCACAAAGTATGTACCTCCGCACGTTAATATTTTTTACTGCCTGGGTGGGATTACTCTCGTTTGCTTCCTAATCCAGTTTGCTACTGGGTTTGCAATGACCTTTTACTATAGACCAACGGTCACCGAGGCATTCTCCTCCGTGCAGTACTTAATGACGGAAGTCAACTTCGGCTGGCTCATCCGCTCTATTCACCGCTGGTCTGCCAGCATGATGGTGCTGATGATGATTTTGCACACGTTCCGTGTCTACCTCACTGGCGGTTTCAAAAAGCCTCGTGAGTTGACTTGGGTGACCGGTGTAATCCTGGCAGTAATCACGGTTTCTTTTGGTGTTACCGGTTATTCGCTGCCTTGGGATCAAATCGGCTATTGGGCTGTCAAAATTGTCTCTGGTGTTCCTGAGGCAATTCCTTTTGTCGGTACTTTTATGGCTGATCTAGTACGCGGTGGCAGTAGCGTTGGTCAAGCCACCCTAACTCGCTACTACAGTGCTCACACCTTTGTTCTACCTTGGCTGATTGCGGTCTTCATGCTGTTACATTTCATCATGATCCGCAAACAAGGTATTTCTGGTCCCTTGTAAATTAACACGTTGCAGTTAGCGATTAGCCCTTACTTGTCTATTGTCTTTCCTGATAATCTTCTGCTAAGAGCTAAACGCTAACTGCCTCCTGCTTGCTGATCTTTTCTTTGTTGATTAAGGAGAATAATCTACGATGTCAATTCTCAAAAAGCCGGATCTAGCTGATCCAAAATTACGTGAAAAGCTTGCCAAGGGAATGGGTCACAACTACTACGGTGAACCCGCTTGGCCAAACGACCTTCTTTATACCTTCCCCATCGTCATTATGGGGACGATTGCGCTGTGTATTGGTTTGGCGGTGCTTGACCCAGCAACGGTTGGTGAACCAGCCGATCCGTTCGCAACACCTCTAGAAATCCTTCCTGAATGGTATTTATACCCAGTTTTCCAAATTCTACGCACGCTACCGAACAAACTGTTGGGTGTTGCTTGCATGGCTGGCATTCCTTTGGGTATGATTTTGGTTCCCTTCATTGAGAACGTGAACAAGTTTCAGAACCCATTCCGTCGTCCTGTAGCGACTACAGTGTTCTTGATTGGCACCCTTGTTACGATCTGGTTGGGTGTTGGCGCAACCTTACCAATCGACAAATCCCTGACCTGGGGTCTGTTTTAAGAAAGCGATCGCTCACCTCAATGCCTGTTGATGTTTTAGCTGTACGGATGTACTGCCAAAAGACATTAACAGGCATCAGTTTTTTGTAAGTTCTGAGTATCAACGTTTAAAAATTAGAGGGTGAGGGGAAGCACCCTTCATCATTCATGCTATCAAATTTGTTAGTCAATTCAAATTGAAAACATTCCTCTATATTTATTTTTATTAATATTCTTCTTTATACCTATTGAGGTAGCATTAAATTAGCGATACATAACTACCTCAGTTGGAAAACTATCCTACTTGAGAGGGAGCTGCTCTACAAAAAGCTCAGGGTGTCTATGCAAAATCAGCATCACTAGTATCCGTGCAGAATTTACTAAAAGCCACTTGATGGGAGTTTACAGAGCAAGCTAAGTTTTTTTGCTCTTATCTTTAGGTTAATAGTAATTATTTAAAACAATCGGTAATATGGTTGTTTACTTTTCAATTTCTAGTAAGCTGCTGTAAGGTAGGCTCAGCAAAAAGTCGAGCAAAGGGATGTTATTATTTGAGCGCCTCAAAGTCAAAAGCGATCTGAATGTCATCACTGACTTAAACGGATGGTTTGCACAAAATTGTTCAAACTATATCTCTCGGATCAACAGATCTTCTCATTCATTCGCTCACTTGAATTTAGCTCTGACAGAAGGATTTACTAATGCTGTTCGCCATGCTCATCACAAATTACCCTCCGAAACAGCAATTGAAATCGAGCTAGCTATCTGGGATGAGCGGATAGAAATTCGTATCTGGGATTATGGAGAGCCTTTTGATCCAAATAATTTAGTGGAACCTATGCCAGGAACTCTCTGCATTGGTGGGTATGGGTGGTTTCTGCTTAGACGCCTTGCTGATCACGTTATCTATGAACGCTGTCAAGATGGTAGGAATTGTCTATTGATTTGCAGTAGCCTCTAACTTGAAAATAAGGCAGAGGGCAGAAGGCAGAAGGCAGAAGGATTTTCATCCATTTGTTGTGAGCTTTCGTCTCATGGTGTCTAAGTTGAAGATAGGTGTTAGGTAGTAGGGAAGAAGAATTTTCATCGCAACGTTCGTGAGTAATCCCCATGAAAGTCTATCTTAAACAGTTAGGAAATTTGGAGGTCAGACGATTAAAGGCACAACTGACCACATCTTTATTTTTCTAGAAATTTTTAAGTGTGAAGGAGGCATTCAGTCCTATGTCAAAGATATTTTACAAGCCTACTTGTCCCTAACTTCTCAAACAGGACAAACTACAGCTGAGGTGTTTTTGCTCAGGGATAGTCCTAACTGCGAAAATCCCTTGGATACCTACTCACTTAAATTTCATTACCTGGAAACTCGGCTACCTCTACTAGGCCGTTTGAGGTTAGCCGTGGCACTTGGTTGGTGTTTGTGGCGGCGATGTCCTAGTCATGTTTACTGTGGACATATTAAGCTAGCACCACTAACTCAGCTATTGTGTCAATGGCGGGGTGTTCCCTATACAGTATTGACCTATGGGAAAGAAGTTTGGTATCGCTTGCCAAATCGTGAACATAGTGCCCTAGCAGCAGCGACAGAAATTTGGACAATTAGCCGTTATAGTCGCGATCGCCTTTGTGCGGCTAATGACTTGGATACCCAGAAAGTCCAGATGTTGCCTTGTGTAGTGGATGGCGATGTCTTTACCCCTGGCTCTAAGTCACCCGAATTAATCGCACGCTATAGTATAGCGGGTGCCAAGGTGCTGATGACCGTAGCGCGACTGTGGTCGGGTGATATTTACAAAGGTGTCGATGTTACCATTCGAGCAATACCTGCGATCGCAAAAGTTTTCCCGAATGTTAAATATCTAGTCATTGGTCGTGGCGATGACCAACCAAGACTAGCACAATTGGCGAAAGATTTGGAAGTTAGCGATCGCGTTATCTTTGCGGGTTTCGTCCCCACCGCCGATCTTGTAGAACACTACCGCCTTGCTGATGCCTACATCATGCCCTCCCAAGAAGGCTTTGGCATTGTCTATCTAGAAGCAATGGCTTGCGGTAAACCAGTACTGGGGGGTGATGCTGATGGTTCCGCTGACCCTTTACAGGATGGGCATATTGGCTGGCAAGTCCCCCACAGAGACCCCGAAGCGGTTGCTTCTGCTTGTATCGAAATTCTTAAAGGCGACGATCAGCGCTGTAATGGTCAGTGGTTACGAGAACAATCCCTTACCCGATTTGGGAAAGAAGCACTCACTCGGCAGTTAAAACAGTTTCTAAATAGGGGGAATGGGGAATAGGGAATAGGGAATGGGGAACTTCCTTGTTAAGGATTAAGCACCATGAGACGCCTCACGAACGTTGAAATAAAAATTCTTCTCCCCCTGCCTCCGGGAGCCTCCTCTGCTCTTCCTACCTATTTTCTTAGAGGAGGGTTGTTGACAAAGACTCTTGAAATTCCCAATTCCCAATTCCCAATTCCCAATCTCAGGTAAAGACGAATCTGAACTAGGATGGAGATATCTCCATACCGTCATGAAATCTTCGTTACTGTGAACCAGGACATCCCTAAAACTTTTCGGCTTAACCTATCTGGCATGGGCTGTTGGCTCACGCTCTTAACAACGTTTTTGTTGCTAGGAGCGGTTGGCTTGGGCTGGGTGGTCAACGGGTTCTTGATTCTGATTGGATTAGTACTGATTTCACCTGTAATTGGGTGGTTTGTGTTTCGCTGGTGGTTGAGACGCAATCTCGTTGAAGATAAGTGCCCAGTTTGTACCTATGAGTTTACTGGGTTTAACCAAACGGAATGTCAATGTCCCAGTTGTGGAGAACCCCTACGAGTCGAACAGGGGCATTTTAACCGTTTGACACCTCCCGGTACGATTGATGTTGAGGCAGTAGAAGTATCAGTTAAGCAGATTGAAGATTAGCAATTAATCGTTAGTAGGCTTCCCACTAACGACTAACAACCAACAACTAAGGTGATTTCCGAGAAAAAGCTTACCGCTGAGATCAGGTAGTAGGATTC
>NZ_JCACKQ010000026.1:0-65054 GCF_059505465.1 Symplocastrum torsivum
AAGTATATTGTCTCATTGACAACAATTACTTTGCCTTAACTTGTCACGAATGGGTTAGGACAGATGTAACGACGCAAACGACCACATACCAGTAATAAACCTTCTGCCCTCTGCCGCCTACCTTCTGCCTTTCTTAGTCAATTAATAGCGGATACGTGGGTCAATTAAAGCATTAATAATATCGATCGCGATACTCGCGACAACGACAATGGTTCCAAAAAACACCATAATTCCTTGCACAGTTGGGTAATCTCTCAGCTCAATTGCCTCATACAGCCGATTGGCAAGTCCCGGCCAAGAGAAGGTTACCTCTGTCAAAACAGCACCCCCCAGTAGAGAGGCAAAGGTCAAGCCCATAATTGTAATAACCGGAATCAAAGCATTCTTCAAGGCATGGCTGATGAGAATTTTGCCTTCTTGAATCCCTCTAGCACGAGCCGCTTCTACATAATCTGCTTGGAGTGTCTGCTTGAGATTTACCCGAACAATGCGCTCAAAAATCCCACTGAGAAGAATCCCCAACGTCAAACTCGGCAGAGTGAGATAGTAGAGCGTGGTGAAAAACTGAGCCAAATTACCACTGAGGAGACTATCAACTAAATACAGTCCCGTTGGCCCAACCGGAGCGACTTCTGAGGGGGGAAAACGCCCACCAATCGGGAACCAACGTAACTGTACAGAAAAGATTAATTGCAACACCATGCCCGCCCAAAAGACAGGAAGCGCATAGGTGATAATCCCAAACAAGCGTCCCCCAACGTCAAAAGCGGTACCAGGGCGAGAAGCAGAAAGAATACCAATGCCAACCCCAACAGTCAACGCCACAATCATGCTGCACACCGCTACTTCTACGGTAGCTGGAAAGTACTGCTGGATTACTTCCCAAACATCTCGACCCTGATCAGTAATTGAACTGCCTAAATCCAACCGCAGCAAATCTCCTAAATAGCTAAGGTACTGCAACGGCAAAGGTTTGTTTAGCCCTAAGCGTTCGCGAAATGCTTCTTTGACACTATCGGGAGCGCGATTACCGATAACGGCATCAATTGGATCGCCTGGGGTGGCACGTAGCAGCAGAAAGACAATCGTGACGATTGTCCACATCATGAGAGGGGCAAGAAGTAGCCGGGTTAGGACGTAATACTGTAGGGCGCGAGAACGAGACATTTTATTGGGAAGGTGAAGAGGTGGGGAGAGTGGGAGAGTGGGAGGTGGGGAGGTAGGAAGTTAATATACATAAACTTTGGGAGTTTTTCACTGATCACTCCATCTCCCCATCCCTAATTTTTAGGCTTGTTTATCTACCTCCCAGAAGGACAAACCAAGAACTGGGTTAAGTTCAACGTTTTTTATGGGCTTTTGGGCAAAGGCGTAGTCAACTTTCTGCAAAAAGGGAACATAAGGGACATCCTGTGCCAGTAAGGTTTGGATCTCAGCAAAGATTTTTTTGCGGGCTTCGGTGTTTTGTTCTTTGCGTTCAGCCTGAATCAACTGATTAATTTTTTCGTTGTAGTAGAAGAAGCCTTGGCTTTGACTTGCACCTTCCTCACAACCTGTTGCTGCTGACCCTTTGTTGCAGGCAAATAGAGGGCTAACGTAGTTATCGGCATCGCCAAAGTCTGGGAACCAAGCCACTAAATAACTCGGATAAATTCCTTTGGCAACGTTAGCGAAAAGTGTGGTCGATTCGACGGGTTGCGGTTTGACTTGCATAATCCCATCGAGTCTTTGGGCGGCATACTCTTTGAGGAGGGTTACCATCTGCTCTCGCTCTGAATTACTAGAGGAGTACCAAATCTCAAACACAAAGGGTTTTTCTTTAGAAAATCCGGCTTTCGTTAGGAGTTCTTTCGCCTTTTCTACATTGCCGTCGCCATAAGGTTCTTTAAACGCGGGTACGTTGGTTTCAAAGCTGTTGGGAACGATGCTGTAGGAGGGTTCAGCGAGGTTTTTGTAGACACGCTCAATAATTAGGGGACGGTCAATCATTGCCGCGATCGCTTGTCTTACTTCTACCTGATCGAGTGGCTTTTGCTTGACATTTAGCACCAGGTAGTCAACACGAGTACTTGGCTTGTTTACAACCTGAAATCCTTTGGATTGGGCATCATTTTTGAGACTGACAACCTGTGAAGAGTCCAAGTCTCGATAGGCAATGTCTAATGCACCTGTTGCAAAGGAATTATATAAGTTGGCGGAACTACTTAGAGATTGAAAGTCAATTCCTTGATTGGCTGGTTTTTCTCCCCAATATTTGTCAAAAACATCAAGCTTAACGAGGTTGGGATTAAACGAAACGAGTTTATACGGCCCTGTTCCTACAAACTCATTTGGCTTAAATTTCCCTTCCCCAATTTCGTAAGCTTTGGGCGAGACAGCAGACATTCCAGAGAAAGCTAATAGCGATGGGAAGGGTGCAAAGGGGCTTTTAAGTTTAATCGTAAGTTCGTAATCCCCAGTCGCTTCCACTGATTCCATAACGTCGGAGAGCAGTGCTGAGGGTTTACCGCCGTTTTTGCTAAACCGTTCTAGGGAAAATGCCATTGCTTTGGCGTTGAACGGTTCCCCATCGTGGAACGTGACACCTTGGCGTATAGGGATGGTGTAGGTTAGACCATCCGCGCTCACTTTGGGCATTGCGGTGGCAAGTTGTGGCTCGATCTTGTCGGTGTCTCCGACGTAGGTATAAAGGCGATCGCCTAAATTGGTGATGATGTCGCTAATTGCTACTTCATAACCATCGGCAGGGTCAAGTGTCCGTGGCTTCTCGATTGAGCCGACGGTAATGCGATCGCTACTAGCGCCAGTGGCTGGACTAGAGGAACCAACCGGGGTTGATGTTTTTGGTGCCCCACAACTGACAATTAGCGCACAGCAAGCAATGGATAAGCCTAAGAATTGCCCAATAGACTGCCACTGTCTTAAACCCAACTTTGGGGAAACCGAGCTTAACCCAGAATTAGGTCGCTTTCTACGAAACAGACGAAACCAGTTCATAACAACTTGCATTCAGATTTTTTGAAATTGGCGATCAGCTACAAACAACTATCCCTGGATATACATTAAAGCTGAAACCTTATCTTTGCGTACTGTTCGTCATGAACTCAATTCAATCAGCAAGGTGGATTCAATAATTTACAAAATTCAAAACCCTTAGGGGCAGTACCCTGCCATGCCCCTTTCCTAGGAATTAGCGCTCTTCTGTCAGTCTAGGTGATCGCAAAGGCTGTAATCCTGATAGGACGTGAGTTTTCCCAATTGGTCTACATTTTTGAGTTTCTGATAGAAACTCACCCCTCAAATCGTTATGTGGAAAAGCTCTCAAGCTTTTACTTTGAGCGTGATTTTCCGAGACTGACAGAAGAGCGTTAGAGATCAATAAATCCATGCTCCTAATTCTAAATTGAGTAGTGTAGGGGGAAAGCCTTAGCATCCTTGGGCTTAACATACACCCACTGCTGTGGCTCCAGCTTCAACTCTTTAAACCGTTCCCGCGACAAATGTGCTGTAACGACCTGACCATCTTCTAGGGTTAACTCAGCTTGAATTTCCCAACCCAGATGAATCACCCGCGTTACTCTCGCTTTAGCGCTAGCACCATTGGATGTTGTTTCTACAATGACATCGTGAGGACGTAAGAAAATTTCTGGATTAGCAGAATCAAAGCCGCCATCCTGGAAAATCCGGGATGTGCTAGGCAAGACATTTACCGGACCAATGAAACTCATCACAAACGCCGAGGTAGGGTTATCGTAAATCTCTGCGGGTGTCCCTACCTGTTCTACCTGTCCTTTGTTCATTACGACGATTTCATCCGCCACTTCCATCGCTTCTTCTTGGTCGTGGGTAACGAAAACTGTTGTGACATGGACTTCATCATGAAGGCGACGTAACCAAGCGCGTAAATCTTTACGCACTTTGGCATCTAAGGCTCCGAAGGGTTCATCCAAGAGCAAAACTTGCGGTTGCACTGCTAACGCCCGTGCCAAGGCAACCCGCTGTCGCTGACCACCGGATAATTGAGAAGGATAGCGATCGCCCATTCCCTCCAAATGTACTAGCTTCAACAATTCCTCTACCCGCGCCTTGACTTTTGCCTTGGGCATTTTACGAATTTCCATGCCAAAGGCAATGTTCTTGCGTACCGTTAGGTGCTTGAACAAAGCGTAGTGCTGAAAGACAAACCCAATTTCGCGGTCTTGCACATTTTGGTGAGTGGCGTTTTTGCCAGTAATCCAAATATTGCCGCTATCGGGCATCTCCAAGCCAGAAATCAGCCGCAGTAATGTGGATTTCCCCGACCCGGATGGCCCCAAAAGGGCAACTAAGGAGCCGCTTTTGATCTCTAAATTTACTTGGTCAACAGCTTGAAAACTACCGAACCGTTTGGATACATTTTCAACAACAATAGCCACGGTGATGAACCTCTTGATGAAGCTTTCTATTATCTTTGGTGGTGTGGCGCGATCGCCAAGAGCCTATCTATAGCAGTAGCCACTGAGGTTAGGACATCATCGGAAGCCGAGTTCCTTAACCGGAGCCTATTTCACTGGAAGCTGACCGCCCAAAGCTGACTGCTGATTGCTATAAAAAGTGCTTTCGGCTTGTTGACCGCTATGACAATGAATTACCGATTCCCTGAGAGGATTACTGTAGTCTTATAGCACAAATCAACGCGATAACTATTGAGTTTAGCCTTATCGCCTAGCTGCCTATGGCATAACTAGTGAGCGGCAGCATCACTGTAAACGTTGTACCGATACCCAAAGCGCTTTCTACAGCAAGCTGACCGCCATGCAAGTCTACAGACTTTTTAACAATCGATAGTCCTAACCCCGTACCTTGGATTGAGCCGACATTGCTAGCTCGATAGAAAGACTCAAACAATCGAGAGAGGTCTTCTGGCGGAATTCCCATACCCTGATCTTGAATACGGAATGTCGCTACCTCATCTTGACAGGCGAGTTCAAAATTCACTGTCTCACCTTTAGGAGAGTATTTAACCGCATTAGAGAGCAGATTGGTCAGAATTGGTCGCAGGAGGTTCTCATCCAGGCAGGCATTAGAGCATTCTCCTTGACAGGTAAAGGTAAGACTGTGATGACTGTTGAAATTGCTCCGGAGTTCTTCAACTAAGTTACGACAGAACTCTACTAAATCTATAGCAACGGGCTTAAACTCCATTTTGCCAGCCTCTGCCTTACCGATGAGCAGCACATCATCCAGTAACTGAATTGTCTGATTAATAGCAGCTCGAATTCGCTGAAAATGTTTGCTTTTTTTCTCATCCATGACATCCCGGCAATAACGCTCCAAAAGTTCTGCGGAGGAGCGGATAGTGGTTAGTGGTGTGCGGAATTCGTGGGAAACAACTGAAACTAAGTCTGATTTAAGTTGGTTGAGTTCGCGTTCCTGTTCCAATGCGTTAATAATTTCTGTTTCAGCTCGTTTCTTGTCGCTAATATCTCTGCCTTCCCCAATCAGCATCACCACTTTCCCGGTTTCGTCTTTTAATGGCTTAAGGGAAAAATCAACCCACACCATTACGTTAAGAGCGTCCCGCACCTGGATTTCATCGCGAACCAAATGACCATCACGGGCGTTGGCAATAGCTGTTTGCAACCACTCTTGACTAGCTTGGGAGTAATTCCAACACTTCATCTCCCATAGCGGCAGACCCAGACAATCTTCTTGATTAGCGTGACTGAAGTCAAGGGCAGCCTGGTTAAATTCCAGAAGATTTCCTTCGGGTGTCAACAGCACCATTAATTGAAAGGTTTGGTCAAAAACCACTCGAAAGCGTTGTTCACTCGCTTGTAGCTGCTTGAGAATATGCCCGCGCTCGATCGCATAACGGATAGCACGGACAAGCGATTGAGTAGTGATTTGCTCCTTAAAGAGATAATCCTGCGCCCCTTGTGCTACGGCTTGTAGGGCAAGTTCCTCATCATTAACCACCGTCAGCACCACAACGGGGATATCGGGTACGGCTGTATGGAACTCGACTAGCGTGTCTAATCGATCAGAGTCTGGGAGAATCAGGTCTAAGAGAACCACATCAACTGTGAGATTGCGGCAAGCCTGGATAGCATTACTTAGCCGCTCAACATGTACCAAGTCCCAACCTTCCTTCTCTAAGCGAGAGAAAACTTGGCGCAGCAAAGTAGCATCACTAGGGCTATCCTCCACCAATAGGATGCGAATCGGTGTGTTGGACATAGTAGGAGGGTTTTTAGCTTAGAGTTCACCTTGGGGAGGAGCTAGGGGTATTTTAAAGTAAAAAGTGGTTCCTAGTCCGGGCTGTGATTCTGCCCAGATACTGCCACTATGACTCTCTACGATCTTTTTACAAATCGCCAGCCCGATGCCAGTACCAGAAAACTCGGTACGGCTATGGAGACGTTTAAAAACCTCAAAAATCCGCGTAAGATACTTAGATTCGATGCCAATTCCGTTATCACGCACGAAAAAGAGCCATTCCTGATTTCTCAATTGTGCTTGAATGTGTACTTCGGGTGGCTCATCACGGTGGAACTTAACCGCGTTGCTAATCAGATTTTGGAATAGCTGTATGAGTTGAGTTTTGTCTGCCTTAATCGTTGGTAGAGACTCATGAGTAACGGTGGCGTTACTGTCAGCGATCGCTACTTCCAAATTTGCGATCGCTTGACGCACCACAGCATTGCAGTCAATCGCGGCAACTCCTTGATGGTCAGTACCCAAACGACAATAGGTGAGCAAGTCTTGAATCAACTGCTGCATTCGCGTTGCGCCATCTACGATATAACTCATGTATTCCTGAGCTGACTCATCTAGCTGGTTTTGGTAGTCTTGCCTCAGAAGTTGAGTGAAACCCGTTATCGCTCGCAATGGCTCTTGCAAGTCGTGAGAAGCGACATAAGCAAACTGCTCTAATTCCTGATTGGAACGTTTTAAATCCGTCGTTAGTTGCTCTAGTTTCTGTTCGGTTCGCTTGCGCTCAGTAATGTCGGTGGAAATGCCACAAACTGCATAAGGGACACCATTGGCATCAAGTAGAGGAAACTTATTAACAAGGTAGGTGTGTATCCCATCATCAAGAGGGGCAACTTCTTCTGTTTCGATAGAGAGGCATTGGTCGAGGACTTGTTTGTTAATGGTGGCGTAAGCCTCAGCAAATTCAGCACCCCAAACTTCATAGATGCTCTTACCAATTAGTTGCTCATGAGTCGTGGACAACAGGTTTTCGTAGCTGCGGTTGCTCAGTAGGTGCCTGTTCTGCTTATCGATTACGAAAATGAAGGTTGGTGAGTTATCCAGGATTGCCTGTAGCTGTTGTTGACTCTCCCACAAGTCTGCTTCTGCTTGCTCGCGCACTCTAATTTCAGCTTGCAGTCGGGCGTTAGTCTGCTCTAACTCCGTTGTCCGTTGTTGGACTCGCTGTTCTAGTTCTTGATTAAGCTGTTGAAGGGCAAATTCTGCTCGTTTGCGATCGGTAATATCCTGGGTAATCCCAAGAATTTGAGAAATTTCCCCTTGTTCATCTAGCAGTGGTACATAATTGACAACTATCGTAAACGAACCAACCCTAGGTAAAGTGATATCACATTCACCTGTTTGAATGGTTCGAGTTTCCACAGCACGCTCAAGAATCGGCAGATACTTGGAAGTGATTTCACCAGACCAGATTTCCTCGTCAGTAAGACCGATAAGTTCTTCCAAAGGCTTTTCGGTGCGCTTTAGTCCCTCAAGATTGACAAACTGAAACTGCCGCTTAGCGTTGTAGATGATAAATGGGTGAGAAAAGTTATCAACGGCTAGCCGGAATCGCGCCTCGCTTTGGCGCAGTGCTGCCTCTGTTTCCTTACGTGAGGTGATATTAAAGGATGCTGCCAAGTATTGAATCGGCTTCCCTTTGGCATTGAGGAAAGGAAAAATAGTGGTATCTAGCCAGTAATCTGTCCCATCTTTAGCCCGATTCTTGACTTCTCCTTTCCAGATTTTCTTCCTAGCAAGGGTTAGCCACGGCTTTTGAGCGAATTCTTGGAAATGATTATCGGCAGTGAGCAAGCGGTAGTCTTGCCCGATGAGTTCTTCACTGGAATATTGGGAGAGTTGACAAAAATTGTCGTTGACATGGGTGATTATTCCGTTGGGGTCAGTAATCGCTACAAGTGCCGACTGGTCTAAAGCGAGGTCAAGCCGTTGGGCTTGTTCCTTTGTTTGGAGGTAAAGGTGAGATTGGGTAATTGCGATCGCGAGTTGGTCAGCAACGGCTTGCAACAGTTCCTTTTCTCCATCAAGACTGAACCAATTGGTGTCTCTGACCAAAATTAAATAGGCTATCAGCTCATTTTCAGCACGAACGGGGAGAGCTAAATAGCTTTGAGCCTTGAGTTCTAGATGAATGGGTTGAGGACTTGGTTTGACTTCTTGGAGTTGTATCGTCTCACCTCGTTGAGTTCGCACCTCAAAATCTGGTGGCACAGAGAACCGTCCGACTTGCGGCAACAGATTTTCCTGACAGTAAACCCGCTGAATCTCCAAGGAAAGCTCTGTGGGTTCATACCAGCCAAAAACCGCTCGTTCTAGTTGCAGCAGGGTTCCCACTTCTTCCACTGTTGCTTGCAGAATGTGATCCAACTCTAAGGAAGCACGAATCCGCTCGATCAAGCGGTTGAGCAGGGCTTCTTGAGACGCACGGGCGCGAGAACGCTCAGATACTAGCACAAGCCGTAATCCTGCCAGAGTCGCGATCGCTAGTAGTCCCCCCACCACTGTTGCCAACAAATTGAGGGCACTCAGTTGGGATTCAATATTGTGTTTGGGAATCACCAACGCGATCGACCAATCCGCTTCGTGCAGGGGCAAATAGCCAACATAAACCCAATCGCCAGCTAGCTGCACTAGCTCAATTCCCCGCTGCTTGCCGATCATTCTTGTGGCAATGTGCCGTAAATTCGGGTCGCTCGCTTGCAAAAAACTGGGAGCTGGTTTTTCCCATGTTCCCATTACTCTGGCATTCGGATGGACAATTGGCATTCCTTCTGAGGTGAGGGCAAAGGCGTAACTACCAGAGCCATATTTCAGACGGTTTACTACCTCAACAATCCGATCTATTTTAATTGCCGCCCCAATTATCCCAATTGGTCGTCTCTGAGCAGGAGGAATTGACCACACGGGAGCGCCCATTGGCACTGTCGCCCCATTGTGGGTGCGGCTAATAACGGGATCGCTCACATATACTTGTCCAGACATTGCTCGCTTAAAGTATTCGCGGTCTTTTACATTCTTCGCTCGACCCTTTCCGGTGGTGTTTTGAGAACCATCGGGGTTAATCATCGCAAAAAAGTAGAAGTCCTTCAGCCGTGACGCTTCGGATGTGAGATAAGGCTCAGCTACCGACCAATCCATCGTCCGAAATGTAGGAGTATTGGCAAGCATTGCAATCTCAGCCTTCCGAGTGACTAGCCAATTATCAATTTCGTCAATTCCGACCTGAACTCGCAACAAGGCATTTTGCTTTAAGTTGCCCAAGAGCAACTCTCGCACGACTTGATAGCTCAAGATAGCGGTTGTGCTTACTGCCAAAGTTGTGCTGCCGATGATTAGCAGCACCAGCAAATTCCGAGGCTGCCACCCTTGATGAGAGCGGCTTTTCCACAATTGGGTTAAACTCTGCCACTTTGACATTGTTAAGCCCCTTCTGATTTGACCTAAGTATGCTTCAGCTAGCCATAACTAGGAGTTTAGACTGTTCAATCGGTTCAGAGGAAAAAAGCTCTGGATTACTACGCCTGTGTTTGAAGATCACTGATTAGTCACCACACTAATTGTTAAGCTGTGTTGCGCTTAGTTGTTAAGGTGTATTTCAACTTGAGCGGATATCTAACGATGTTGGTTAGATAACCCGAAAGTCCGTGATACCATGCAGTCCGTAGCTCAAAGATTGATTGGGAGAAAACATGCCAGCACTAAGGGTTGCTGTTGTTGGATCAGGCCCAGCAGGCTCTTCTGCCGCCGAGACTTTAGCAAAAGCCGGAATCGAAACGTTTTTGTTTGAGCGCAAGCTCGACAATGCTAAGCCTTGTGGCGGTGCAATTCCACTGTGTATGGTGAGTGAGTTTGACCTACCACCAGAAATCATTGACCGACGGGTGAGAAAGATGAAGATGATCTCACCATCGAATGTCGAAGTCGATATCAATATTGAAAAAGAACACGAATATATTGGGATGTGCCGCCGCGAGGTGCTTGATGGCTTCATGCGCGATCGCGCCGCCAAATTAGGGGCAAAGTTGATTAATGGCACAGTTCACAAACTTGATATTCCACTCAAAGATTCCGATCCCTATACCCTCCACTACGCTGACCATTCAGACGGAAGTTTGGAAGGAACGCCAAAGACACTGAAAGTAGACCTTGTGATTGGTGCCGATGGCGCGAATTCTCGTGTCGCTAAAGCGATTGATGCTGGGGATTATAATTATGCGATCGCCTTCCAAGAGCGGATTCGTCTGCCAGAAGACAAGATGGCGTACTACGAAGACCTAGCTGAAATGTATGTCGGTAACGATGTCTCTACCGACTTCTACGCCTGGGTTTTCCCTAAATACGACCACGTTGCCGTTGGGACTGGCACGATGAAGGTCAACAAAGCTGACATCAAAAAACTGCAAGCGGGTATTCGCGCTCGTGCGGCCAAACGCCTAGCTGGTGGTGAAATTATTAAAGTTGAGGCTCACCCAATTCCCGAACATCCCAGACCTCGCCGTGTTGTTGGTCGGGTTGCTCTCGTGGGAGATGCCGCTGGTACGGTTACGAAGTCTTCCGGTGAAGGCATCTACTTTGCCGCAAAATCCGCCCGGATGTGTGCGGAGACGATTGTTGAAACCTCCAATGGTGGGACTCGCATTCCTACAGAAGCCGACCTTAAGCTCTACCTGAAGCGTTGGGATAAGAAGTACGGCATCACCTACAAAGTCCTGGATATTCTACAAACTGTCTTCTATCGCTCCGATGCCACTCGTGAAGCATTTGTCGAGATGTGTGCCGACCGAGATGTCCAGCGACTAACCTTCGATAGCTACCTCTACAAAACGGTAGTCCCAGCTAATCCTCTCATCCAGATGAAGATTACCGCTAAGACTATTGGTAGCTTGCTGCGAGGCAGTGCCCTTGCTCCCTAGCTGTAGTGAGGTTTGAGCTTTGGCAAATGCCAAAGCAGAGCGCTCTAGATTATCACGTCTTAATTGACTTGAACTTCTTATTAAGCCAGTGTTTCGAGGTCTTTACCTACCTAACACTGGCTTTTTTCATGTACTCACTGGACTTGTTTCGCCACCAGAGGTTTTCGGTATCGTGGCACTTAAGGTACTAAGGACAGTTGTTAGGGACGTTAGTGTGGTGAAGGTCTACCCCTAACTAAATTGATGACTATGTCCATGTCTTAGACCGTCACTGAGTCAACATCTGTCGTTTGCTGTTCACCATTAGGCAACTCTAAGCAGTAACCTGCTCCGTATACTGTCTTGATGTACCGAGGATGGCGTGGGTCAGGCTCTAGCTTGGTTCTCAGATGGCGGACATGAACCCGGATTGTTTCGATGTCGTCATCGGGATCGTAGCCCCACACTTCCTTGAGGATTTCGCTTGGAGAAACGGTTTGACCGTGGCGCTGGAGTAGGCAATGTAGTAGCTCAAACTCCAGATGCGTCAGTTTTACCGTCACATCAAACCAAATTGCTTCAAACCGTTCTGGCACGAGGGTCAAAGGCCCGTAGTTAAGAATTTCTGCGTGCTTCGCCGCTTGGGGAATCCGGTCTGTGCGTCGTAGTAAGGCTCGCACCCGTGCCAGCATCTCTTCAAGCTCAAATGGCTTCGTCAGGTAATCATCGGCACCAGCGTTAAAGCCTTCCACCTTATCTTGGGTTTGACCCAAGGCTGTCAGCATCAGTACTGGAATGTCAGACGTGCGCTCATCCCGGCGGAGTCGTTGACAGACGGTAAAACCATCTACCTTGGGCAGCATTAAGTCAAGCATGATCAGGTCTGGCTGAAGTTGCAGGGCTAGCGCCTGACCCTTGATGCCATCTGCTGCTTGATTAACTTCGTAACCAGCCATCTCCAAATTGATGGAGACTAATTCTGAAATTGCAGGGTCGTCGTCGATGACGAGTATCCGGGGCATCACTTAAGAGGTTGATTTGAGGTGTGTTTGTTAACGTTCAATAAGAACTGGAAAGAAAAAGTCAGAATACTTCACCGATTATAATGGCTGATTCTAAATTATTTCTAAAGAATATGTAGGGATTCAAAATATTCTGAGGTACAAGCTAAGATTTGCAAGCCTTTTAGCCCGAAGCAAGCGAATTGATTCTTGTTTTCATCATTTCTTTAACCGCGAGTGACTACGAACAGTCAGTCATGTTTGTCCTCTAACTTTACTATTCCTTTATGACCCATCCTGTCTACACTCCCCCTTGGTGGCTTGCAAATGGTTTGTCAATGACTCTCTACACGTCTTTGCGGGGTAGTCGTGATTACAAAAAGTTCGCGATAGATCCGGAACCGACTTACCAAGAGAAAATCTTTACCGGGGCTTCTGGAGTGCCGATTTTTGGGATTGTTGCCATACCGGAGAACCCTAGAGCCACGATTATTGGCACCTATGGGATTACAGGTGATTTGGATAACCAGTGGTTTCTAAGGCTACTAGAGCGTAAGGCGTGTGCTAGAGGGTATGCGGTGGTTCTCTTCGACTGGCGTGCCCACGGCAAAACGGCTGATTTATCTCCAACGTTGACTTCTGATGGCTTATACGAGGGAGAAGATTTTGTCCGCATTGCGGCAGAGGCTAAGGCAATGGGTTGTCCAGCCCCTTTTTGGTTTACAGGGTTCTCTCTGGGGGGACAACTGGCATTATGGGGTGTTAAAGCGGCACAAACAATTGCGACCTGGGGAGAGGATTTAGAGCTTCTTGAGTCAGAAATTGGTGGTGGTGCGGTGATTTGTCCGAGTTTGGATTCCAATCGATCGCTAAATTATTTAGTCAAAGACAGATGGGGCAGACGTTTGGAACAAGCGATCGCAAAACAACTCAAAAAACTAGCTTGGCGGATTTATGAGGCTCACCCTGGAAAAATAGACCGAGACGCAATCGAACGAGCTAATAGTATTTGGGGTTTCGATCACGAACTGGTCATTGAGCGATTAGGCTTCTCATCGGTAGAAGAGTACTACGACGCTAGCAGTGGTCTGCATCTGTTACCTCAACTCAAAAAACCAACTCTAATCTTATATGCTGCCGACGATCCCTTGTTTGAGCCAACGATTGTCCCGGACTTGCAAGCTGCCTGTGCTAACAACCCAGCAATTGACTTGATGCTAACCGCTTACGGTGGTCATGTTGGTTATATCAGTAGCCAAGCTTGCCAGCGTCAGTTTAAAGACCCTGATTGCTGGTGGGCATGGAATCGGGTTTTGGAGTGGTGCGATCGGCAGATGATGATTGAGGGGAAGTAGGGAAGCAGGAGGAGAGGATTGGTAATGTTTTACGCACGTCAACATAGGAATAGCGATCACTTTCGGGGTTCGCAGGTGCGATCGCACAGCCTTTGTCACTAAATATCACATATTAGTCAACCTAACTCCTAGCTGGGGTAATTTTATTGGTTGACTAAGTGACCAAGCCGCTTTAGCACTCTCAGAACGGTATACAAATCATCTCTGCTATCAAGAGCGAATAGATACGACTGGGCATACTTCGGGGTGCCTTGTTTTGTAAGTTTCAGGAATCTAAATTCAATACCATTCGTGACAAATCCAAATGCAGGTCTTTCAGAATTAGGATTACCCAGCATATAAGTTAGCGCTTGCGGTATGCCCACTTCCAGAGAGTATTTTGCAGCTTTTGCCTCAATTACAAGTATCCAAAACTGAGGGGTAAAAACCAGGAGGTCAAGCCGTCCCTTTACAAGAGTTCCCTCATCATCGGACACAATTTCTACCTCTTTCTCAGCCGTAAGGTAAAAAGGCGCACGATAAAAACCTGCCCATTTCAACAAGGGCGATAGCACTACGAGTTTGACGATGGGTTCGAGTATGGGATACCTAGATAGGTGGAGATAGTCTGCTTTTACCTCGTCTAGTGCTTGCTTTTCTGAATCCGTGAGTTCAGGTAAATCATCCTGCCACTCACTAAAGAACTGCTCATCATCACTGCGTTCTAAGCCAAATTTTTCGATTAAGTCGTTGAGATTTATATTTTGAGCTTGGATAGTTTGAACCATGAATTTATCTCCTTGGCGAATACTTGAGCATTATGACAATACAGGGCGCTGACTTCTCTCCTTAGTAAGGGGGGCTAGGGGGGTGAAGATAAGCGATCGCAAAAATATCGAGCATACAAATTGCACCAAGGCTTCACTTCATTCCTCTCTACCCGCACCAACCCCAAACTTTGTAGCTTAAACGCTTGCATTGATTCCAAGGTATAGACATCTCGTTTAAGGATGATTGATGATGATGCTGTGCCCCTACAATTAATCCCTAGGAACACTACTCATGTCCACAGCCCCTAATCTCGTCTCCGAAAATAAATGCTTCGGTGGTACGGTTGGTTTTTATAGCCATGACTCCCAAACCTGTAAGGGTGAGATGCGATTTTCTATCTACCAACCGTCCCAAGCGAAATCGGAACGGATTCCAGTTCTCTATTTCCTTTCAGGTTTAACCTGTACAGAAGAGAACTTCATGGCGAAGGCAGGAGCGCAGCAGTTTGCAGCTAAGTATGGATTGATTATTGTTGCACCCGACACTAGCCCTCGTAACTCAGGCATTCCTGGTGAAGATGATGATTGGGATTTTGGGACAGGTGCTGGGTTCTACGTTGATGCAACTGTTGAACCTTGGGCAGGGCACTACCAGATGTACAGCTATGTTGTGCAGGAATTACCTGCTTTGATTGCTGAGCATTTCCCCGTAAAACCAGAGCGACAAGGCATCTTTGGGCATTCGATGGGAGGTCATGGAGCCTTGATTTGTGCTTTAAAAAACCCTGAAAAGTACAAATCCGTTTCCGCCTTGGCACCAATTGCGGCACCAATGCGTTGCCAGTGGGGTCAAAAAGCCTTCAGCAACTACCTCGGTTCTGACCAAGAAACATGGCGTGCTTACGATGCTAGCGAACTGGTGTTGACATCTAGCTTTAAGCGTCCAATTCTCATTGATCAAGGTACGGTTGACCCGTTTCTAGAAAAGCAGCAGTTGCTTCCTGAGCTATTTGAGCAAGCTTGTGAAAAGGCAGGTCAACCGCTAACCTTGCGCTTTCAGGAAGGTTATAACCACAGTTACTACTTTATCGCTAGCTTTATTGAAGACCACATTAATCATCATGCGGCGGCTTTGTGTGAGTAAGCTTGCTAACGCTTGTTTGTCTCAAGTTGCGATCGCTTTTTCCAGTTTTCTGGGAGTGGTGTATATCTCTCGGTCTAACTGAGCGATCGCATTTTACTCCGGGAAATCAGGAATAATCCACTGGGGTGGCTGCATCAGCTTCTTTCTTCGTGCTTCCTCAGCAATCTTCAACATAGTGTCTAGAGAAGTCTCATTGATGAACTTTGTTGCATCTGCGGCAAACTCCTTGTTTGGGCATTTATCACCTAAAATGCAGCCGTTGACGCAGGCTTCAGCACAGTTTACGGTAGATTCCACAGTAACCTCCTTGCTCTAATTCTCAGGATAATCAGAGAGCAGATTCTTCAATCGAGTTGGTAAAAGGCTTTTACCTAACTAAATTTTTCTTAATCCATGTTTATCTTCTCTTTATATAGCATTAAACGAATCACTACGTCCAAAGCTTCGTCGTCTCATTAACTTGCACCCAAAAAGACACACTACTCGTCGATGACTCGTATCACTTAATCTATAACAAAGCATCACTAGCCCTCATCCCCTTTGATCACCTGTAACTAAAGAGAAATCACGACAATTGAAAATAGCCGTAGTTAGTAGTTATTCAGTGGCAATAAGGAGGTGTGTCGAATGCTAGAGAAGCTTGTGTTATCCATAATGGTTACGTTTTCTCTCTATCTATCTGTAGAATATAAATTTGGAACAGACCTAATTTCTTCAGTTATGCAACTGTTAGCATCTCCCAATCAAACAGGGAATTCAGTTGCGACAAGCCAATATGACGATTAGCACAGATTTATGGCAGTTTAATCAAGACCTTGCACAAGCTTGTCTTGAAAACCCTTTTGTCCAAGGCATTGGTTCTGGTACCCTTGACCGTTCTAAATTTGCCTACTACGTTGGTCAAGATGCCTTTTTCCTGGAAGCATTTGCTCGTGCTTACAGTATTGCTGCTGCCAAAGCTCTCGATTGGGAAGGATTTAATACCTTTCATACGCTTGCTGGAGGGGTTCTCAAAGAACTGACACTCCATGAACGTTACGCTACAGAATGGGGAGTAGATTTGCGAAGCGTTGAACCCGCTATGGCAACACGCCGCTACACTGATTTTTTATTAGCAACAGCTTGGGGTAGTGACGTTGGGTTAATCACAGCCGCAATGACACCCTGTATGCGTCTGTATGCATTTTTAGGTCAAAAACTCGCTCAGGGTGGAATTCCAGAACATCAATATGCTGACTGGATTCGCACTTATAACGATGAGGAGATTGAGAAATTAGCTCAACAGTTAGAAAGTTTGACTGACCAGTACGCCACCCTCACTACCTCGGTAAAATCGACGTATCGCTATGCGATGTTGTGTGAGCAAGACTTCTTTCAAGCTGCATGGGATGTTGAGTCCTGACTAGTCAAATTCAACAGCGTACACTGCCATTTATAGGAATAAGCTACGTGCATTCAAGTTGCATTTTGCTCTTGAACGGGGAACAGAGAAGGGGTAGGATTGAAAGGAAGACTTCCCTTAGTCCTCTACTCTCAAGCGATAATTTCAATTGCTAATTGAAGGCTTATTAGCTTACAGGCATCGTCACAATTCTCTAAATTTTTGCCCATCCCTAACTTCTCTCGCCACATTAGAGCGGTTTGTGTCATCATGGGCTGTTAAAGAGTTTGGAAGTATAGACTTGATAACAGAACAAGAGCTTTGCACTGGTAAATCCGTACATCTAGTTCTAACTATGACAGCACTTAGGCAAGCCACGTCGGGTTACAGCGTTATGGTCTCTTGAGTTCACGCTAACTAACTGTAAAACTATGAACTTATAACAAACTTAGAGCAAGTCAAGGCTATGTTAGCACTAGCCGTAGTTTAATCCTACAACACCTCAAACAGACTAGTGCAAGAAGGCAGGAGGCTCTTATGCAGAAGCAATATTGCTTGTACAGTAAGCCTTTTAGCCAATGTCCAACTGGATAGTTATTGCCGCCCCGCTGCACTAGAAGCCACCACCCTTGATATTGAACTAAGTTCGAGATGTCCTTGTGCCGCGCTCAAACTTTTATGCCACCAAAAAAACAAAACCGTAAAAAACTTGACCTAACTCATCTTGCCGGACTCAGTACCCCTGTTACGCCTGAGCCGGACAAAGTGAATCAAGAGTTATCAGATAGTTCAGCCCAAGACTCTAGCGAAACGGCTGACGATGCCTCGAATCGCTTACTAGTCAAGAGCGAGAACATAGAACAGTCTGTACCTCAAGATAGCGAAGCTACGACAGAAGAGTCAGCAACTGCCAAGCCAGAAGTGGAGCCTTCTTCTCATGAAGACGTTGAGCTGAGTGACCGTCGCCAGGAGATTAAGAAGCCACAGCGATTGGAATACAAGTCCTCAAAGATGCTCTCTTGTGTCACCAACACGAACGGTGAGGTCTTCAAGCCCGGAGATAGGATTCTAGCAAAATCTCCTTGGGGAGCAAGAGTCCCTGTGGAGATTAAGACTGTTTACCAAGACAGCGAGGGTAACACTTGGGCGCATTATCTTCCCAATGAGGAGCAATTGCCCTCTGGCTGGAGTTGGCTAGGAGGATGTACCCGCGCTACGCTCTTGCTGAAAGCTTGACTCAATTGTGAACTAGGGATTAGGGATTGGGTAATGCTGGTTCTCGGAGGTTCCCTCCAAGAAAGGAAGTTCTAGTCGTAGAGACGTTCCGCCGGAACGTCTCTACAAAGTTTTATGGGTTGCCGAAAAAGGGGGTAGCTGACTCGGATTAGTATGAAACATCAACAACTCTTGCGCCTATACCTTAAAACAACAACGCCCACCACTCTCGGCAGGCGCTTACATACTATCAAACTTCCGCAATATGGACGTTAGTCTGGATATTAACTTACCACTTGAGGAGGTTAAATTGCTCCATATCCACCGTATCGCGGTTGCGGTAAATCGAAAGAATGATCGCTAAACCCACTGCCGCTTCCGCCGCTGCTACAGTAATAACAAACACTGTAAAAACCTGACCTTTAATCTCTTGCGGGTCGATGAAGTTAGAGAACGCCATTAAATTCAGGTTCACGGCATTTAATAGGAGTTCAATCGACATCAGCACTCGGACAGCATTGCGGCTAGTAATTAAGCCATAAATGCCAATACAAAACAGAGCAGCCGCTAAAAGTAAGAAGTATTGGAGTTGGAGTTGCATGAATCTTTACAGCTATAAACAGAATTTGAATGAAGTGCCTTAACGTGCCCTTGGAGTCACACCACTTGATGAGACCAGTTCGCGAGGACGCTCTGGTAAAGTCGAAGCAGCGATTGCTTGGCTATCCTCAGGCATTAGCTCATCTGGAATGTAATCCCGACGGGCAAGGATAATTGCACCCACCATCGCCATCAACAATAGAACAGAAGCAAGCTCAAACGGTAGCAAAAAGTCGCTAAAGAAGTGCATACCCAGTTCCACAACCGAATTCTGTCCAACAACCGCAGGACCCGTATAAATAGACCAAGGTGTTGCCAGTACCATTGTGCTGAGGAGCGCAAACAAACCGAGACAAACTAGAGCCGTTGACCCTTGGCGAATCCAGCGATTGGCGATCGGGGCAAAATCTTCTCGTTTGTTCACCAGCATGATGGCAAACAAAATCAGAACATTGACGGCTCCCACATAAATTAATATTTGTGCCGCCGACACAAAATCAGCATTCAGCAACAGGTATAAACCAGCAATGCTGATGAAGACACCACCGAGTAAAAAAGCGGAGTAGACGATGTTGGAAAGCAGGACAACCCCCAACGCCGCCGCTATCATCATCCCCGATAGTAGACCAAACGAAACAAACTGAACCCCTTCGGCTAGATTCACAGTGACTTAATCTCCTTGCAATGTGTTGTGACTCGCAATGTGCAACTTTGTGTTAGCTTCAACCCTGAATATTTTCCCCCATAGCGCAGACTTTCAGGCTACTCCCAAAGTGAGTAGACGAGATATCTTCCCTATACAAGGTTGAGAAACGTTGCACAAAGCTTAAGCATTGAAATGGGGTTTGGGAGGATATGGACAAGAATTCAGACCCTGCCCAAATCCTTGAAGAAGTTTTTTCCTTCCTTTTCCCCTGTCCCAGTTCGGCAGTTCCTCTTTGTTCAGAAGAAGGGAATCCTCGCCGCAACCTGTTGAGGGCTATTTCGTCGCGGCTTCTTCTTCCTTAGGTTCTAGCTGCTTGGCAATTTCCTCTGGAGGCAAACCTGCACGCTTAGAGCCAGTTGGCAAATTATGGGGGTCTATCACACCTTTCGGCAGATAGGCAAACTCACGCAAGGGAGTCACCATCGGGTCTTGTGTCACCTTGTACGGTAGTCGTCCCATTGCCACGTTGTCAAAGTTCAGTTCGTGGCGGTCATAGGTAGAAAGTTCATACTCTTCCGTTGCAGACAGACAGTTAGTCGGGCAATATTCGATGCAGTTAGCGCAGAAGATACAGACCCCGAAGTCGATGCTATAGTGCTTGAGTTTTTTCTTTTTACTCGCTTTTTCAAACTCCCAATCGACTACTGGTAAGTTGATAGGACAAACCCGAACACAGACTTCGCAGGAGATGCACTTATCGAACTCAAAGTGAATCCGACCGCGAAACCGCTCAGAAGGGATAAGTTTTTCGTAAGGGTACTGCACGGTTACAGGACGCCGCTGCATATGGTCGAAGGTAACAGATAGACCTTGACCAATGTATTTAGCGGCTTGAACGGTTTCTTTGGCGTAGTCACCAACTTGTTTAAGGAACTTCAGCATAGTCTAAGTGTCTCTCTCTCTTTTTAAAGTCCTTTGTCAGTTGTCAGTTATTTTTTGCTGTCAATTGCGGTCTTCGCAAATGACTACTGACTAACCGCCAAAGGCAAAAGGAAATGCTAATTTAAGTGCAGCGGTCAGTAGTAGATTGACCAAACCCACAGGCAACAGGAACTTCCATCCTAGATTAAGTAGCTGGTCAATGCGAACGCGGGGAAGTGTCCAGCGCAGCAGAACGGCAATAAAGACTAGGAAGTAAGCCTTGAGCAAGGTCATGGTAATTCCTAAAGCTGCCTCAATCACCTGGAACCAGGAACTGGTTTCGCTGGCACCCAGCCAGTTAGCTAGTTGGTGAATAGGAATTGGAAGCTCCCAACCACCGAGGTAGAGTACAGCAAACAGCAAGGCAGAGAGAACTAGGTTGATGTAGGAACCAATGTAAAATAGACCAAATTTCATACCAGCGTACTCGGTCTGATAACCAGCAACTAGTTCTTCTTCTGCTTCCGGAAGGTCAAAAGGTAGTCGCTCACATTCTGCTAGGGCAGCAATCCAGAAGATTAAGAAGCCTATTGGTTGACGCCAGATGTTCCAGCCAAGAATGCCATAAGCTGATTGCTGCTCAACAATGTCGATGGTACTGAGGCTATTGGACATCATGACAACAGCGAGTATGGCTAGTGCTAGAGGAATTTCATAGCTAATAGACTGTGCTGCTGCTCTCAAGCCTCCTAGTAGCGAGTACTTATTGTTAGAGGCATAACCCGACATCAGTAAGCCAATTGGCGCAATGCTAGACAGGGCAACCCATAAAAAGATGCCAATGTTGACATCTGTAATCACCAGGTTCTGTCCAAAAGGCACAACTAGGTAGGACAGAAACACGGGGATAACGACAAGGATTGGTCCGAGGGTAAAGAGCCATGGATCAGCCTTCGCTGGGACAACGTCTTCCTTGAAGACTAGTTTCAGACCATCTGCCACGGGCTGGAGAACACCCAAAGGCCCAGCAAATTCAGGACCAATTCGCTGTTGCGCGGCAGCAGAAATCTTCCGTTCTAGCCAGACGACCACGAGGACACCCACAGTGGCACCGATAATCATTAAAAACATCGGTAACGGCATCCAAATGGCTTTGGCGGCACCAGCTGGGATGCCCAAATCCCTGAGTGATTGAATAAAGGTTCCTTGTAGGTCAATTCCTGGATTCATGTTTACCAATCCGACTATTTACTTAGGCAAGATAGATCTAAGATCGAATAAAGCGATCAGTAGGTTTGTGAAGATTCTTTTACAGCCTCAATGCTTAGTATATCGTTGGATGGTTATCCGCCCAGCGAGGAACCTAAGAATTTCTACTTATCAAGACGGTTAGTTTCTCTTCTTACTTCTTATAAATTGCGCTCCTGTCTATAAGTTTCATAGCTATTGTTGATGCTCATCTAACTAGGGAGTTAAATTTGTGGTCGCTTTAGAATTCAATAGCCACTCGCTAGTTATGCGGGGATGAAGCGATCGCCTAAAAAATTCCTTGCAAATGTTGCTCAGTCCTTTAAAGCGGGGCATCTTTAAATAGAACATTACGTTCTAAGCTCCTCCTCTCTACCAGCTATGACTCAGCCGAATATTCTGGAACTTGCCAAGCAGGGAGACGAAGAAGCGATCGCCTCTGTGATGAACCACCTTCTGAAAGACAAAGGCATTGCTGCAAAAGCTGTTCAGAAGGATGATTGCCTAATGGTGATACTCGTATCAGATCAAGCACCAGAGCAAACATCATCAGTCGAATTCATCCATAAACTGATGATGAAGTTAGAAGTCGAATCGATCAAGTCTGTAAAAGTCTACGGAAAACAGGCAGGGCAACCCTCCTCAGCCTGGACGAAAACTCTAAATTTAACTTCTAAGCTCGAAGAACAAAAAAAGCAGACTATCTCTTCGGAAACGCCCCGCCAGGGTAAGTTTAAAGCGATCGCTGACCGATGGTCAGCATGGTTTCCCTATCCCAGTTCTTGGCTAAGGACGTTCGCTTTACTTCTGTGGATGGCTGTTATTTTAAGAATTGCCGGATTTTGGAGCCTTGCGTTAGGTGGAGTTTTAGCAGTAATTACGAATCACATAGAATTATTGCTTTCATTTGTGGGATTAGGGCTGTTGGTGTCCGTCCTTGCATTCTCCTACCCTCACCATTTTCTGTTTGGGAAGTCAGTACCTCGATATCCACGATGGCTACCCAGTCCTAGGAGTTTGTGGGAAGGCTTTTATGCACCGATCGTAATGCTGTTACAGCAATTTTCATACTGGTGAGGTACAGTCAATTTTTCTCTCTTCTCCTATAGAGAATGGGAGAGTAGGATAGATGTACCTCATTAGCCTAGAAAACGCTGTAGCTTTTGTAGCAGTATTACTGATTCTCATACCATTTCTTATCCCAAACTGTAACTATGGAACATCAGAGCAAATAGGCTACTGCATTGAACTAACAGGAAGAGAGCTAGCTAACTACCAGTACCATATGGCTCAGATTGCATCTGTAATCTGGTTTGTTAGTGCAGTCTATCTTTACCAAGCTGAGTATCTAACCCGGCAACGTCTCATTCCCAAGCTGAACGCGGCACTCCGTAACTCTCAGTTTCTAAGCAATGCTTCTAGGTGGAAGTCTCAAAAGCTAGCTAAAAAACTGCTAATAATCCTTTTGGTTCCCTTGGTTGCTGTAGGAATTTACTTGTTTTCCAGGTTGCCAGAATTGAAAGAAACTATACCTGTTCCCGTAGCTTCTCAATCTCCATCTGTCACACCAACGCCCGTTACTTCCGCGTCGTCTGCTACTGCTTCGCCTCAGCGCGACTTCTTTGGGGAAGCGGTGAATAAAGCAATGAGTGCAGCAACTACCACCCAATCTGCCAAATCTAAGAATGACTGGAACTTAGTAGCGAGTGAATGGCAAGAAGCGATCGCACTGATGAAAGCCGTGCCGCCTTCCCATCCTCAACACAGCGTAGCGCAGCAAAAGGCAGTAGATTATCAGCGCAATCTCGACTATGCCCAGAAAAATGCAGCAAGTACTCAGTAAAGCGATCGCCTCTTAGCTAATCAGCTAAAAAGCGATTGCCTTACTTCATCCCAAGTCTTCCTAACCCTAACGTTGATCGATAGGAACGTAGTCAGCGTTATGAATCCCGTTATAGATTTGGGTGGGGCGGAAAATGCGGTTTTCTGCAAGCTGTTCTTTCCAGTGAGCAAGCCAACCCGCTACACGTGCGATCGCAAATACTGGAGTAAACAAGTCTGTAGGAATGCCCAATTTGCGGTAAACTACACCCGAATAGAAATCTACATTTGGGTAGATACCTCTATGACCCAGTTTTTCTTCTACTGCCCGTTCTAACTCCACCGCAATGTCATAGTACTTATCGTGACCAAACTTCTCAAACAGTTTCTCTGCTAGGTCTTGAAGAATCGTTGCTCGTGGGTCTTTCACCTTGTAAACACGATGACCAAACCCCATAATTTTGGATTTTCGCTGCAAACAATCATCCAAATAGGGGCGAACATTTTCCACGGAACCAATTTCTTCCAGCATTGTGATCACTTCTTCATTAGCTCCCCCATGTAAGGGACCAGCCAGAGTGCCAACGGCTGAAGCAACTACAGCGTAAGGGTCAGTCAGGGTCGATGCCGTGACCATTGCGGAGAAGGTAGAGGCGTTCATTGTATGTTCTGCGTGCAGGGTCAAGCAGACATCAAAAATATGAGCGGCTAGAGGATCGGGTTCTCGCTCATTGAGCATGTACAAAAAGTTAGCCGCATAGTCCAAGTTATCATTTGGACGTACAGGGTCATTACCTTTTCGCATCAACTGGAAGGCAGCAACCATCGTTGGGATTTTCGCCAACAAGCGCACCACAGCTTCCCTGATGTAGTCGGGGTTATCCAAAGCGCGTTTAGAGTAAAAAAGACCCAGTGCTGCCGCAGAAGCTTGCAGGGCATCCATCGGATGACCTGTTTCGGGGAAGCACTTCATCATGTCCCGAATCCGATACTTGACTCGTCGATGATGGAGAATCTCTTCTTCAAAAGCAGTGAGTTCTTCCTTCGTCGGCAACTCACCCCAGATGAGAAGATACGAGGTTTCCAGGAAAGTACTTTTTGTTGCGAGGTCTTCGATGCGAATACCACGATACTCCAATATTCCCTTTTGTCCATCGACATAGCTGATACTGGATTGAGCGGCGGGAATACCTTCTAGACCTGGCTTGTATTCGCAGACAGTCATGTTGCCACCGAATAAGTGTGAAACGTTCTCAGGCTAACTTATCAGAAACTTCTATATTAGTCGTCGATGTTACAAATATAATTAACTCGCCTTCAGAGAAAAAAGGATTGGTAAGTTTCCCTGATTGTGCTGTACCGGACAGTACAAGACAATATTTTATCGAGAACCGCTATTTTCCAATTCTCGATTCCCAATTCCCAGTTCCCAATCCCCCACCTCACAACAACCACTTAGGGGAGGTCAGCAAAAACAGCTCGCTCTGACCTATGGGCATTTTGGCTTCTGGAAGATTTAAGCCAATGACCCCAGCTTTCTTGAGGACAAACTTTTCTTGGGTAGTACCACACACTAGCGTTTCCGCCCAGTTACCTAAATCTGGTTGATGACCAACCAGCGCTAAACATTTGTTAGTTGTACCGTTTTCCCATCGTTCCTCTAGCCAACTGACCCAGGCGTGGATGTCACCATCAGGAGCAAGATTGGTAAATTCTTCAACATGGGAACTAAGACCAGCATCTTGGAGGATCGTGGCAGTTTCTCGTGCGCGTACCAAGGGACTCGTCAAAATCAGGTCGAAACGTAGTCCATGCTTACGCAGTTGCTTTGCTACTTTTTCTGTTTTCTTACGCCCTTTATCGGTAAGTGGACGCTCTTCATCATTGGCGTAAGTCTCTCGCTCAGCCGCTATGCCGTGGCGAATTAAATACAGTTCCATAATTACGCCGATCTCATGGTGTCTAATCTAAAGTTCAAAATTGTCTAGTTAAGTTTGAATGAGATTGTCTTCTGGATTAACCAATCGTAGAAGTTTTTGCTTGATTTGGATATCAAACACTTCCCACTTCAGCTTGGCGTACTCCGCGTTGTCATTAAAACTACCCAAAAACCCGATGGGGATTTCAAAGCCGCCTGCCATCATGCGACCACCACCAAAAAAGCGCCCAGTACGATCCTGACCAAAGGCTTCTTTGATGAATTCGTCGGGATCGAGGGTGAGTTTGTTGGTTCTTAAAGAACCAATTACAACTTCTAGTTCTTCGTCTTCGTCGTGAACAATCCCGTAAACAACAGCCGTGTGGACATTTTCTTCAGTAACAAGAAAGTCTGCGGCTTGGGGAATCGCATCTCGGTCTTCGTAGCGAAGATAACCAACGCCAGCGATCGAGAAGTTATTGTACACCTTGCGATTTTTGAGCGATCGCTCAATCACATCCATTACACGACGCGATCGCGATGTTTGCAGTACAGCATTCAGCAGTTGGGAGTCGTAGAAACGGCTGAGGTACCCTGCCGCCATAAAATCTTCTTCTCCTGCCTGCATCAACCGGTTCGTATCTGACCGCAGACCATGCATCAAGGCAGTAGTGCACTTGACGTGTTCACTGATGTTGCTATCTAGTTTTAGTAACCCTGCCTGAAGATACTGGGTCAAAATTGTTGCCGTGGCTTTTGCTTGAGGGCGAACGTCGGCAAATTCTGCCTTCAGATCACCTTGAATGCTGTGATGATCAATCAGTACGACCAGGGGGAGACCTACCTGCTGGATCAAGGACATTAGCTGCGTCGTTGTTCCCTGATTGTCAATCAAAACATAGCCTTGATAAACAGATAAATCCCGATCCTTCAAGCTTGGAATACTCCAGCGTTTTGCGGGTAAGTTTGTTAACTTAACCAGAGCAATATTCTCTTGGTGAGAGAGAGTACCCGCGTAGACAATATCGCATTGAATGCCATGCTGTTGGGCAATGAGTTGGTAAGCCCAAGCGCTAGAGAGAGCATCCGGGTCTGGGAAGTCTTGAATGACGACGAGTTGGCGCTCAGAGCGGTGACGTTCTAACGTCTGTCGTAGGTTTCTTATTGTTGGCTCTGATGAGGCTTCTAGCCACCGTTTCTCACGGGAACTACTAAGGTTACTACTGGGTGGTTTCTTAGCTACCTCTGTCAGTAGAGCATCATCAGTAACTGCATCTGCCTTAGGCATAGCGGTTTGGAGAGAGTTATCGAGAGGCGTAAGCGAATTCGATGGCATGTCGTGTTGGGGTTAGGAGATTCGTGCTGTCGCTAGCGCTGCATTTATCGTGGTTTCTACAGCGGATGGTTAAACATTATGTGATCGACACCCCTCCATTTTCGCAAAGTAAGCCGTTAGCCAGATCCTCTCTTAGGTCGAATCTTTCGACATTAACTTTGCTGGCTCTGTGCTGGAATCTCTGTCTAAACTCTACTAAATCGCAGAATGTTAGGTAACTTGGCACAATTACACCTATACTTGTCGTTCTGGGGACTAGAGATGGGTTAAGAAAGCGATGACGAAACTTTGCCCAGTCCCTAGTCCCCAATCACACTCAAGCAAGAATGTTTATTTCCACCAACCTACTTAAATCCCGATTACATACTTCCGCCACTCTTGATGTAGACCACCCTTGACGTGTTTAGCGACTTCAAAGTGAAGGCTACTGTAGGGTTTACGAGGCTGATGTCGTAGCGTCATGTTGGCTTCTTTCGGAGTACGGCTACCTTTTTTGACATTGCAGCGCACACAGGCTGTTACAATGTTTTCCCAGGTATCACCTCCCTGACGCGATCGAGGAATTACATGATCTAGAGTTAAATCGTCACCCGTATAGCCGCAGTATTGACAGGAGTGACCATCACGGTGGAGGATATTTCGGCGGGTCAGAGGTATTTCCTTGTAAGGAACTCTGACATAGTGACGCAGCCGAATAACTGTAGGGAGAGGAAACTCTTCGTAGACGTATTTGCCGTTGTGTTCAACCTGCTCCGCTTTCCCTTTGATCAACAAGACAACCGCCCTTCTCCAGTTGGTGATGTTGAGCGGTTCGTAGGAGGCGTTTAACACCAGAACCTTGCCCATTTGTGATCGCGATTAAGAGAATATTTTCCCAGATAGTAACACAGGTTACTCAGGCTCGGTTATAAGATGCTGTTTTATTGGATCAGACAAATCATCAGGATCTAGCGATTTTGGACCAATCAGGAGATAGGTTGTCATTTCTCCCTTACCTTTGACCTGAATTGGAGAACGCTCTTCAAATACAAACTCGTCTTTCAACCGTTCGTAGGTGGCGGCGCTAACTTGAATACAACCTGGCAAACCATGGGATTCCATCCGAGAGGCAGTATTTACTGTATCTCCCCAAAGGTCATAGCTAAATCGTCTAATACCGATGACACCAGCGACGACAGGACCACTGTTAATGCCAACTCTAAGATTGAACGATTCACCAAGTTCCGTATTCAATTGAGCGATCGCTGCTTGCATATCCAATGCCATTTGTGCGATCGCTTGGGCATGATCCGGACGGGCTGTTGGTAAACCAGCAACAACCATATAAGCATCGCCAATCGTCTTAATTTTCTCTATATCAAGCTGCTCCGCGAGTCGGTCAAATCGTGAGAAAATAATATTGAGAATCTCTACGAGTTCCGTGGGAGAGGTTTGAGTGGAGTACTCAGTAAAGTCAACCAGATCGGCAAACAGAACTGTGACTTCCTCAAAACTTTCTGCGATCGTGCGCTGACTTCGTTTCAAACGCTCTGCCACGGCTTGGGGCAAGACATTGAGCAGCAAGAGTTCGGCTTTTTTTCGAGCTAGACGCAAAGACACTTCCGCCTGTCGGCGCTCTGTAACGTCAGAAACACTGCCTTCGTAGTAGTCCAAACTACCATTACTATCTCTGACAGCGCGTATATTCTCCGAAATCCAAATAATACTGCCATCTTTGCGATAGACCTGAGACTCCATGTCAGCTAACGTATCGTACTTCTGCATGAAGGTTGCTAAATCTTCACGTCGCATCGGTTCGACATACAACTGCTGTGTGATATTCGTAACCTGAGTCATTAGGTCGTCTGGTGAATCGTAACCATAAATCTTTGCTAAGGCTGGATTAGCAGTAATGTATCGTCCGTCTGGTGTTGCCTGGTAGATGCCTTCAGTGGCATTTTCAAAGATGCTACGATACTTTGCCTCTGCTTGTTGGAGTGATTGCTCTGCTCGTTGTTTTTCTTGAATTTCCTGTTGCAACTGCTCATTTTGCAATTGGAGTTTCTTTTGCAGGTTCCGGAGTGCTAGGTGAGTGCTGACTCTAGCTTTCACTTCTTCCTGTTGCACTGGCTTAGTAACAAAATCTACCGCGCCTAGATTAAACCCTTTAACCTTATCCACAGTTCCTGACAGCGCCGTCATAAAAATTACGGGAATATCTTGAGTTGAAGGATTTGCTTTTAGGCGACGACAAGTTTCAAATCCATCAATTCCTGGCATCATTACATCTAATAAGATAAGGTCGGGATGGGCATATTCAACTTTCTGGATCGCACTCTCTCCATCCTGAGCAACTAAAACTTTAAAGCCAGAATCTGTTAAAAAATCGAACAAAACGCCCAGATTTGTCGGTTTGTCATCAACGATAACGATAACACCTTTGCTATAATTCTCATCATTCATTTCAGTAGAATTTTCTTGATCATGTAGATAATTAACATTAAGATTTAACATCGAATTTACTCAATAGATTGCATGAAGTGTTTAACATTCTTATGGTCACCTGTTAGTTTTTATGATTGCCAAAAAACCAATGCGATACTTCAGTAATAAGCTACATCTAAAGACTATTGATAGTTTATGATTCATTGTAGTCGTTCAACTGAAATTCTTGAGAGTAGCTTCCTTTTATAGGTGAGGTAAGAATCCTTATCTATGATTGTCTTGTGAACTCCAGCCAGTTCCTCCATTCTCCCCTCCTTTCAAAGCAACTGCACTTTGGTAGCGGGACAATTAATTACACCCCTACTGACAAATACCCAGATCGATAAGCCTCTAGCCTTAGCAAAGCAGTACTTTACTCATAAGCAAAATGAAATCTCGCCTAGTGGCTCTCTTAGGAAGCTAGTAATGTAACAAGATTTGGTATGAGAATACGGTCAAGTAGATGCACTCATTATGAAAAGACTACAACCTGTAAAGGAGAGGTTGCTATAGCCTAGAGATTTTGTTGTGCTTGCTGCTGTATTGCCGTGGTATTCCAGTAAACACAACGTTCTAGATTTTGAGTATGGCTAAAGCGGATAAAAACAGCGCGATCGCGTCCTGACGCTTTGGCTCGATACAGTGCCTGATCAGCAACCGCAATCAGTTGTTCTGGACAGCAATTATGGCAGGGAACCGTAAACGAAACACCGATACTCAGCGTGACATACTGGCTGATTGAGGAATTAGGATGAGCGATCGCCAACGCTGTCACTGAGGAACGAATTTGTTCTGCAACTTGGAGAGCACCTTGTCCATGCGTGTTTGGCAGAATCACCGCAAATTCTTCTCCCCCATAACGCGCCACTAAATCAGCCGGACGCTTGACAGCACGCTTCATCGCTTGAGCAACCTGATGCAAACATTCATCTCCCGCTTGATGACCCCTACTATCGTTATAGAGCTTAAAAAAATCAACATCACACAACAGTAAAGACAACGGCAACTGCTCCCGAACTAAGATACGCCACCATTGGTTCAAGCACTCATCAAATCGACGCCGATTCGCTAGCTGAGTCAAGCTGTCTAGAGTGGCTAATCTGGAGAGTTCCTCATTAGCCTCTTGTAGCGCGGCTTCTGCCTGATGACGCTGCTGAATTTCCTGTTGCAGTTGCTCATTTTGTGCTTGAAGACTGCGCCGAAGCTTCTGGATCGTTAAGTGAGTCGTGACACGCGCAAGAATGATTTCCTGCTGAGTCGGTTTGGTGATATAGTCCACCGCCCCAAGCTGAAACCCTTTGACGACTACAGAGGTTTGGGAAAGGGCAGACATAAAAATCACTGGGATGTCTTGAGTTGACTGATTCGCCTTCAAGCGGCGATAGGTTTCAAACCCATCAATCCCAGGCATGATTATGTCCAACAGAATGACATCTGGACAAGTATGTTTGACTTTCTCAATAGCGCTTTCTCCATCGGGAGCCATTAAAACTTGAAAGCCAGCCATCGTCAAAAAATCAAACAACGCCTCCAAACTGCTAGGGCTGTCATCGACGATCAGGATTGTCCCTTTGTCAGGCTGTTGGACACTCATGCATTTTCCGCCTTATACCTTCTCACAAATTCTAGAATTTGTTTTTCCTGAAAGCCCTTAGCCAGTTGACGTAGTTGTTGTGCAAATGGCATAAATTGTTGATCCAATTGCTCAATTCTCTTGGCTTGCTCCAGTATTCCTCGAATGTCGCCCATCATGGCAAGTTCATACAAGGCATTAATTTCATCTGTAGGTGGAGCGACAAGAACATTCCCTTCCCCATTTAGGCTTTGGGAAACTGTACAGGCAGTGGGCGATTGAGCGAGAAAATCCTGTGCAAGAGAGTTTTGCGGAACTAACCTGGCGCGAGTGGGCGCAATTCCTTTTGAGTCAACGAAGGACTCTGGAAGCGGTTGGCTAGACGCTTCATCAAGCGGTTCCAACTCTAAATGCTGACTTAGCTGTTCTAAAAGCTTTTGAGCCTGAACAGGCTTAGAGATAAAACCATCACAACCCGCCACCAAGGACTTTTCTTGATCGTCGTCAAACGTACTTGCTGATGTGGCAATGATAATCAGATCTCTGTGATTTGGTAACTGCCGTAGTCGTCTTGCGACCTCAAAACCATCTAATCCCGGCATCACCATGTCAAGCAAAATCACATCAGGCTTAACTGCAAGTACCTGATTGAGACAGTCTTGACCGTCTATCGCTTCTATGACTTCAAACCCCAAAGGCGAGAGAAGGTCAACCAGAACAGACCGATTTTCCCACTTATCGTCCACTACGAGCACCCTGTACTTCTCTTCTTTTAACCCAAGGTGATTACCAACGCCCACCTTTGGGGTTTCAGCCCATTCCGAAACGGCAGGTAAATCTAAATCCAGCCAGAAAACGCTGCCTTGACCTAATGTGCTTTTAACATTTAGCTCAGCACCCATTAACTGTACGAGTTTTTGGCTAATTGCCAGACCTAACCCAGTCCCTTCAACCCGGCGCGTTGGGTCGCCAATTTGATGGAACGGCAAAAAGATTTCGGCTAATTGCTCTGGTTCCATCCCGATACCTGTGTCTTCGACAATGAAGCGCATTTTGTAAGTAGGGGGGATTGAGGATTGGGAATTGGGAATTGGGGATTGGGAATTGGGGATTGAGGGCTGGGAAGATGCCCAAATGTAAGGAGATTCTATAGAGATGTTCTCCGGATTAGACTGTCTTCCTATCGGGCTATCCTCTTTCCCATTCCCGATTCCCCATTCCCGATTCCCTAATCCCGATTCCCCATTCCCTCCTGCATAGCCAACTTTAAACGTTACCCCACCTGCATCGGTGAATTTGACGGCATTGCCTAGGAGGTTAATCAAGACTTGCCGCAGGCGTCTTTCATCTCCCATCACACGGGAAGGTAGAGTGGACAGTGGTTGATAACGAAAGAAAATATTTTTTTGTTCGGCACCGATACGGACAATTTGGACGATGCTCTCCAGAAACTGAGGCAAGTTAAAATCACTCAGGTAGAGTTCCATTTTCCTGGCTTCGATTTTGGAGAGGTCGAGGATGTCGTTGAGCAGGGTAAGTAAGTGTTCGCCACACTGCTGAATGATGCCGACTTGTTCCTGTTGTTTAGTCCCTAGACTCGGTTCTCGTTTGAGGATTTGGGCGTATCCCAAAATGCCGTTCAAGGGGGTACGCAATTCATGGCTCATGTTTGCCAAGAATTCGGTTTTAGCACGATTAGCGACTTCAGCGGCAACCTTAGCTTGTTTGAGGACAATCTCTGCTTGTTTCCGTTCGGTGATGTCTCGGTTGTACCAAATTCGGCCGTAGCAACTTCCTGAGGGAGAACACACCGAAACCGAGTAAAACTCAATAATGCGTCCATCCTTGAGTTTAAATTCGTTGTAGCTTGTTTTCGTGGGATGAGTATAGAAATCCTCTATCTTGAAAAATTCCTGCGGGTGTTCTAGTTGAGACATTAGCCACGGCCGCAGTTGTTGCTCATCGCTAGCTTGGATAAATTCAATAGGAATATGCCACAACTCACAAAAATGCTGATTGTACGAAGCAACTCGACGATTTTCGTCAAACACTAAAATGCCATCAATAGCTGCTTCTTGTTGGGCTTTGAGCATGACATTGCTGCGAAGTAAATCGTCCTGTTCACAAGAGCGCTCGATCGCGATTTTGGCAAGTTGTGTGGCAATCGTCTTTAGTTCTTGCTCATAATGGTTGGGGGTATGGGGTTCACTGTAGTACATCGCAAATGTAGCCAGCACCTTCCCCTCGGTGGAGAAGATTGGCCAAGATGAACAGGCTCTCAGTCCATGAGAAAGTGCCAACTCCCGAAAATCCTTCCATAAGGGGTGAATTGCAATATCGTTGACAATTACAGGTTCCCCTCGATAGGCAGCCGTACCCTCCGAACCCGCAACTGCGCCAATCGTCAGTCCATTGAGTACCTGGTTATAAGATTCTGGAAGATTGGGAGCAACACCGTGCCGTAGATTTACGCCATTTTTGTCGAGTAGGAGGAAGGAGCATCGGCATCCTGGAGATTGCTGCTCAATTAACTGCGTAAGGCGAGTCAGAATTTCAGAGAGCTTTGCACCTTTAGCAATCATTTCGAGGACATGATTTTGTCCTGATAACAAGGTTTTTTTTCGTTCGCATTCTTGGATGTCACGACCTTCAGCCATTAATTTTACGACTTGCCCGGTTGCGTCTTTCAACGGCTTGAGCGAGAAATCAATGGTGATTATGACATCATCTGTTCCCTTGACATCTACGTCATAACGCACGAACTTCCCCGTCGCCGCTATTGCAATCGCTTGACGCACTTGCTCCTGAGTTTGAGGAGAAATCGTCCACAACTTGGCTTCCCAAAACGGACGATTGATTACCTCTTCTAGTTTCTGCTCAGTGGCATTGGCTGGTGTTTGGTTTGCTTCAAGGAGGGTGCCATCCGTTGTCAGGAGTCCAATGAATCCAAAGCTATGGTCAAGATTCAGATTTATCTGGGCAATCTTTTGAGCGAACGGTTGATTTTCCCGCAATGTCTCTTCTCCCATCTGATGAACCCTAATTTCCTCTATCTAACACATATTTCTTTCTTCTCAAATTCTTGCGATCGCTTCTTCCTCTTCATTCTCGCGTTTGCTAAGTAGGGCTTAGGATTATTCCTAGAATTGCTTTAATTTTAAACAGATTACTTCTGCTTGATTCAAAAGAAAGCTAAATCAAGGGAATTACAGCCGTTTCTAATTGTAGGTAACATAGATTGGGGAGGTTAGCTTACGTGAAAATACTTATTCTTTTTCTACCAAATATTTTTTTACAAGCTCCAGAATTTGTTTTTCTTGAAAACGTTGGGCTAAATCACAGATTTGTTTGACAAACGGGACGAATTTCTCATCTAACTGTTCAAGGCGTTTGGCTTGTTCACTGATACCTTTGATATCGCCCATCATCGCAAGGTCGTACAAGATGGCAAGTTCTGAGGGGGGTGGGGGAACAAGAGTGTTTTCTACTGAGCTAAGAGGAACCTCTAGCTTTTCCCCTTTTTTCTCTTCATAAATCCATTCCAGCCCCAGATGCACCTCTAACTGCCTAAATAAATTTTCGGCTTGTACAGGCTGGGGAATAAAACCATTGCAGCCTGCGGCTAAGCACTCCTGCTGCTTGTACTCAAAGACACTGGCGGATGTCGCAAGTACAACAACATCTTTCAACTCAGGTGATTGCCGAAGTTGGCGAGTTGCTTCCAACCCGCCCATTCTTGGCATCATCAAGTCCATAAAAATTACGTCAGGCTTGGTTGCTAGTGCCTGATAAAGACAATCTTGACCATCTACGGCTTCAATCACCTCAAACCCCAAGGGTAAGAGGAGATTGGCAAGGACAGAACGATTTTCCCACTTGTCATCAGCAATTAAGGCTTTACGCGCACGACCCTGAAAGCCTGCGATCGCTTTTTTATTAGCAACAGCTATATCCTGCCAATCCAATACTTGCGGCAAATCTAAATCCACCCAGAAAACGCTACCTTGACCGAGTGTGCTTTTTACTCCTAGTTTGCCCCCCATCAACTGAACTAACCGTTGGCTAATAGCAAGGCCCAATCCAGTGCCGTTATGCCGACGGCAAGTGTCGCCAATTTGATGGAATGGCAAAAAGATTTCGGCTAATTGCTCTGCTGCCATGCCGATACCTGTGTCTTCGACAATGAAGCGCATTTTGTAAGTTGGGGGAATTGGGAATGGGGAATTGGGGATTGGGAATTGGGAATGGGGGATTGGGTGACGCTGGTTTACGTCCGGTTCTTCCGAGAAAGGAAGTGCAGACTGGTTGGGGGATTGGGAAGATGCCCAAATGTAGGGAGATTCTGTAGAGTTGTTCTCGGAATCAGACTGTCTTCCCAAGGGGATATCCTCTTCCCGATTCCCGATTCCCGATTCCCCATCCCCTCCTACATAGCCAACTTTGAAGGTTACTCCACCGACATCGGTGAATTTGACGGCATTACCCAGGAGGTTGATTAGGACTTGCCGCAAGCGTTTTTCATCACCTATCACGCCACTAGGCAGTTCTGAGAGCTTCTCGTAACGAAAGGTGATGTTTTTTTGTTCGGCATGGATGCGGACGATTTCGACCAGGTTTTCTAGAAAGTGGGGAAAGGAAAATTCACTAGGATAGAGTTCCATTTTCCCAACTTCGATTTTCGAGAGGTCGAGGATGTCATTGAGCAGAGTGAGCAAGTGTTCGCCGCACTGCTGAATGATGTCTAAGCCTTGTTGTTGCTTAACGCTAAGTGATGATTCTCGTTTGAGGATTTGGGTATATCCCAAAATGCCATTCAAGGGGGTACGCAATTCATGACTCATGTTTGCCAAAAACTCGCTTTTGGCACGATTAGCTGCTTCAGCGTCTCGTTTAGCTTGCTCTAGGTGGAGATTTTGCTCAGCTAATTGCTGTTTTGTTGTGATTTCTTGTTCAAGGAGTTGGCTTTGAGCTAAGGCAATCCCCACTTGGTCAGCAAGTTGGCGTAAGAGTTCCGTCTCGAAAGCCTCCCACTGCCTGGAACCATCACACTGACGAGCGATTAGCAAGCCCCAGAGTACGTCCCGTTGGAGAATCGGCACGACCAAGTTGACTTTTACATCAAACGGTTGGAGCATTTCGAGATAGCCGCTTGGCACTTCAGCTTGATAAAGGGTACTGTTACGCTTTCCTCCCTTGCCATAGGGTTGTAGCGAGGATTCAGCCAGGGAGAGTTCGTGGATATCCTCCCCCAAGATGCTCTGAAAATCAGTCACTAGCGCCTCGGTAAGAATCGTTCCCGAACCATCCGATCGGAGTTGGTAGACTAAAACTTGCTCAACTTGGAGAATACGCCGTACTTCTGTAATCGTGGTTTCGAGAATCGCTTCGAGTTCCAGCGACTGACGGATTTTGAGAGTAATTTCCGCAAATAGCTGCCGTTGTAGAGTTTGGCAGTGTAATTCGGCTTCAGCTTGCTTGCGAGTTGTGATGTCTTCGGCAATCCCAGCTAAACGGTAAACTGACCCTTGTTCATCATGGATCGGAAAGACACGATCGCGTATCCACCGGATTGACTCGTCTGGTCGGACGATCCGATACTCTTCGTCATACTGTCCTTGCCTTTGGTATTTCAAGGCAGCGAAGATGCGATCGCGATCAAGCGGATGAATTGCCTCTAACCAAGAACATGGCTGTTGATACAAGCTTTGTGAGGTGCGCCCCCAAATCCTCTCATAAGCAGGGCTAACGTAGATTAACTGGTGGGGTTCTAGCGAACTCATCCAGAAAACTTCATCAATGTTTTCTGCGAGTTGGCGAAAGCGTTCTTCACTGGCGCGTAGTGACGATACCACTTGTTTGCGATCGCTAATATCGGTGTGAGTCCCTACCAAACGCACTACCTCACCCGTTCCGTCCCGAATCACCAAACCGCGTGAGAGTATCCAGGGAACTGAACCCTCCGAGTGAAGGACTCTAAACTCTAAATCCCACTGCGATCTTTGACCAACAAAAATTTCCTCCCAACAGGCTTTTACTGCCTCCACGTCGTCAGGATGAACCCATTTTATAAATTGGTCAAAGTGGACACCATCCCTGTCCAAAGGGGAGCCAATCAGTTGACGATATTGTGGTGAATAATAGTAGGTGTTTGTCTTCAGGTTGACATCAAAAAGCCCACTGTTATTCGCTTGAATCGCCAGAGCAAACCGCTCCTCACTCTCTCGTAGGGCTTCTTGGGATTTCTGGCGTTCAGTGATGTCCAGTGCCATAGAAGCAACTCCGAGGACATTTTCTTGAGCATCAATCAGGGGTGTATGATACCACTCACAAACAATAGCGCTACCATCTTTTTTCAGACTTTCATGGCAAGAGTGCCTGCCACCTTTGCCGGACAAAAGGTCTTCTTTGATTTGCCTCACCTGTTGAATAGCACTTTCAGGCATAATCAATTCGGCAACATCACACCCTAAGGCATCAGCTTTGGTATAGCCAAAAATTGCTTGTGCAGCAGAGTTCCAATCAACAATTTCAAACTCGGTATTCCATTCCACTACCGCCAAAGGAGTGTGCTGAATCAGGAGAGACAGCCGTTGCTGAGAGGCTCTTAGCTTTTCTTCGCTCTCCCTTCGGGCAATTTCTGCCTGTTTATGTTCAATCACCTCACATCGCAGTTGATGATTTGATGCCCTTAAAGCCGCTGTTCGCTCTTCAACACGATTTTCCAGCTCAGCATTCTTTCTTGCCAGTTCCTCAAGAGTCTGCTTGTACTTCGTGATATCTTCAACCGTGCCTTCGTAGTAGAGGATAATGCCCTTAGCATCACGGACAGCACGCACATTTTCCGAAATCCAAATCACCGTGCCATCTTTGCGATAAATTTGTGATTCAAATGCCGACACCGCATCATCCTCATGCAGCCGTCGTGTTAACTCGTTAGACGCTGAAGGGTCAACGTAAAGTTGGTGTCTGATATTGGTCAAACTAGCAATCAGTTCAGCGGGAGATTCATAGCCATAAATCCTTGCCAGCGATGGGTTCACGCTCAGGTATCGTCCATCCGGTGTCGCCTGAAAGATACCTTCAACCGCGTATTCAAAAATATGGCGATATTTGGCTTCGCTGATTTGTAACAACTCTGCCATTGTTGCTCGTTCTGTTACTGTCGCTGCCAAGACAAGCGCCGTTACCGCTACAACGTCCATCGAAATTTGTAGGAGTAAAACGGTCTCAGTCCTATCGTGAGCTTCGGTAATGAAAAGACCAATACCGACAGCCGCTTCCCAAACAGCAATGCTCGCAATAAGTAAGGTGCTAAGTACAGCAACTAAGTATCGCCAAAACCGATTTCGAGTCAGGATCATGTTGAGAAAATTTCTAACCGTCGTTTTTAAAAGAGTTGTAGGGATGAATGAGTAAGACAGTAGAGTTTTTAATTTGTAAATCCAAAACTATTAACCGGATAACTAGATGTTGTTGGAATTACTACGCACCACAAATGTAAAAGGGTAGTTTGCGAAGTGAACTTTCCTCATTCATAGCTCATCATTTCTGAATTCATCAAAATCCACGAATTATTAGAGCTGAGCTTAAATAGACTATAAACTTTCCTACAGGTAGAGAAATTTGCAGGACAAAATATTTGATAAAACAGCAGTTATCTGTTGCTTTTCCTATAGCTGGTGCTTTATCCGGAAATAAATCACCGATACCAGCCTCCTCAAATTGATTGACTTGCGATAAGCCTGATTTAAGATCAACTGACAACTGACCAAGAACGATGCCGTAGTGTTGCCTCCCACCCTGATGAAGGACTAGCATAACGCCACCGCTCGTTGTGAGTGATTGAGGAGTGAAGAATGATGCAAGAACTAAAGCCAACTACGGATGTTACGCCTAGACAGCGTGAAGAAACGCTCAAGAACACTGACGAAGCCAGAGGCGGGCTTTGTCAACGGGCTTGGGTTGAAATTGATCATGGGGCATTATCCGATAATGTACGGCAACTGAAGACGCTTTTGACTCACCCGACGCAACTGATGGCGGTGGTGAAAGCAGATGCTTATGGTCATGGTGCAGTGATGGTTGCCCAAACGGCGCTAGAAGCGGGTGCGGCTGGACTTTGTGTTGCTACATTGCCCGAAGGAATTCAACTTCGGGAAGTTGGAATTTCAGCACCAATCTTGCTTTTGGGGGCGACGAATACGCCAGCGCAAATTGAGGCGATCGCACATTGGCAGTTGCAACCGACGATTTGTACTCCCCAGCAAGCATTAGTGTTTTCGGAAACGCTTGGGGAGTTGAAAACAACACTGCCAGTGCATCTAAAGCTAGACACGGGAATGTCACGCTTAGGGATGCCCTGGCAAGAGGCAACGCAGTTCGTGCAATTGGTACAGCGGTTGGCTTATCTGGAAATAAAGAGTGTCTACTCTCATCTAGCTACGGCTGACAGTCCTGACCCTACAGTGATGAGATTACAGCATCAGCGGTTTGAAGAAGCGATCGCTCAGCTTCATAAAGCGGGTATCACTCCCCCTAGTTTGCACTTCGCGAACTCGGCTGCCACCCTCGCTGACCCAGCATTGCACTACGATTTAGTACGGGTAGGGCTTGCCCTTTATGGACTTTACCCCGCTGAACATTTGCGACCTGTAGTTGACCTTAAGCCAGTGATGCAGGTAAAAGCACGGGTAACCCAAGTCAAAACAATTCCCCCTGGAACGGGTGTCAGCTACGGTTACCAATTCATTGCTGATCGAGAACTGCGCCTTGCCGTTGTTGGGATTGGCTACGCTGACGGCATCCCTCGCAACCTCTCCAACAAGATGAAAGTACTCATCCGAGGTCAACAGGTGCCGCAAATTGGGGCGATTACAATGGATCAACTAATGCTTGATGTTAGTGCAATTCCCGACTTACAAACCGAGGAAGTCGTAACGCTAATCGGACAGGATGGAACTGCTCAAATTTCCGCTGATGATTGGGCACAATCGTTGGGAACAATTTCTTGGGAAATTCTTTGTAGCTTCAAGCATCGCTTACCGCGTGTAGCTGTTGCTAAATAAGAAGCATATTTCTTGCTTGTAGGACGGGCTGGAAAGCCCGTCCAGATTAGGCAAATTAGTCGTTAGCGCTAACGGCTTAGCCACCGCTAATTTTCGCTTTGTAACCAAGCTGTATCAGAACTTCAACAAGCTTCTGAGTATGGTCACCTTGAATTTCAAGGCTATCGTCCTTAACTGTGCCACCACTACCACACTGATTTTTGAGTTGTTTGAGTAGCTGAGTTAAGGTTTCAGGTTTAACTTGAAAACCAGTAATTACTGTTACTGTTTTTCCCTTACGACCCTTACGTGAAGCTTGGACTCTTAGATTTTGCTGGTTAGGCGGTAGTTCCTGAACAGAGCGTTCAACAGCAGCGGGAGTGCTAGTAGAACCAAACTCACTATAGACAATTCGATTGCCAGAAGAATGCGAGTCGGAAGACTTATTTTTGGATTTTGATGAAGCCATATCTAGTAATGTCTCTAACAGCAATTTTACTTAACTAAGCGCAATTCTACTGTCCCGATCTGTTCCCTCTAAACAGGAAGTAGAGTGAATTTCTCTTGAACCTTTTCCTTTTCTGTTTGGAGGCAGTCCTCTAAACCATCCTGATCATAGGAGATGTCCCTTGAACACCAAGAGTATTCACTTAAGCTCGAATCCGATACTGCGGATTCATAACACAGGTACATCAAGCGGCTATCACTGCTTTGGACTAATTCCTCAGAGCTAAAAACAATCATCCAGTTGATTGAAGCGACTGCATGAATTGTGATCGCTTTCGTTCACCGTACCTTGAGAATAGCTCGATACCACACTTCCTTAAAGCACAGCCATACTGCTACCCACCAGGATTCATTCATCATGAGTACAACTCTGAACACCACTTCGACCCCTAGCCGCGAACAACTAAGCCAAACTCGACAGAGAATTGACAACCATATCCACAGTATTGACATCCATCCAGACCGTCGAGCCGGTTCCTACCCCTACTATTTGTTCCACGACGCTGGACAAGCCGTTCGCGGTACAGTACTCATCTTTCATGGCTTCAGTGGTGTTCCTCATCAGATGTGGCGTCTAGCGGACTACTTGTTTCGGAATGGATTTAATGTCTATCAGGCAACCCTAGCTAACCATACCTTTCTCCCTGCCGCGAAATATTGGCCCCAAGTCGATCTCAAGCCTGAGATTCTGAATCCCTTGCGGGAGAAGGTGCAGCAAGACCCTGTGTTACAAAATTACTTAGCCAATTTTGCCGCACAACCGGATTCTCAAAGCCCTAGTCCTCAACAACAAGCTGCCTTGGTAGCACGGCTACTGATGCTTGAGCCGCGTTTATTGGAGATTGTGGCAGCCGCAGAAAATGAGACTGACCCGAACTTTGAGCGCTACTTTGATTCGTCTCACATGGATTTTTTGACGGATGCACAAGCACGTCTGGCAGAACTAGGGGCGATGCCTGGACCAATTTTCACAGTGGGGTTATCAGTTGGTGGTGCAACCGCACTTGCCCTAGCCGCTGCTAGACCAGACCGCATTAAGCGAGTCGTTGCCTTTGCACCACTGCTGAAGGTTTATGACCCACAGCGTGAGCGATATATTAATTTGGCGGGTCCCTTGGATATCAGTGAGACAGGTTGGGACCCCTCTCTACGTTTTCCTGTAGGCGCATTTACAGCAGCCGCTCGATTTGGTACGTTTGTGCGGCAACCGAAAAACATCAGTGTCCTAAAGAACATTCCCACGTTTCTGCCTCTGACAGAAAATGAAGATGCCGCCCATGTTCAGACTAACCTAGACTTTTTTGAAGCGATCGGTGGCAAGAACAAGGGGCATTCCTGCTATCTCTATCCTGCTAGTGATTTGGTGCCACATCCAATGGTAGACTCAACGATTGTTAGCCAAGGAATGACGAATCGTTTTTGGCAAAGTCTCTACCAGGAAACCTTCCACTTTCTATGTACTGGTGCGATCAATGCTGGCAACATGAGTAATCTGGAGCAAGATCCTAACTTACCGCAGGTGCCACCGCTTAATTCATGAAGTTGGGGAGTTGGAGAGGGAGGGAGATGGGGAAGGTGGGATAGAAATTACTCTCTCATCTCCCTTAAACTGCCCTTTCATCAGTACCGATATAACACCTTGTGCAGGGGGACTGGGGGCGGCACTCTGCCCCCACCGGAGCTTTAGTGAGGAGGGGGTTTGGGGGGCAACGTCCCCCAATCCGGGTTTTTCCAACAAACGATTACTTTTCGCTTAAGAAGAGTGCCATTCGTCCTAAGTCCGATAAGCAAGAGCAAAGCGGTCAATACCTGCTAAATCTGGAACTATCTGAACCTGGCAATAACTACCTTGCTGATGCAGCAGATGGACAACGGTATCAGCTTGCCCTGCCATCATTTCAATTAACCAGATACCACCAGAACGCAGATAATTCGGCGAGATTTCAATTAGCTGCCGAATGCAATCTAGACCATCAATACCACCGTCAAGGGCGAGATGCGGTTCATGGTCACGCACTTCTGGTTGCAGCTCTTGTAGCCAACTGCTGGGGATGTAAGGAGGGTTTGCGACCATGCCACTCACCTGACCTTTAAGAGCGTCGAGGGGTTCCCACCAAGAACCTTGATGGAACTGAATTCGCTCTTGCAAGCCGAGCTGTTGAGCATTAAGTTGAGCAATGGCTAAAGCTTCAGTACTGTAATCAACAGCGTGAATTGTGGCAGTTTTAAACGAATCTGCCAGCCCAAGTGCGATCGCACCACTGCCAGTTCCTAAATCCGCCCAATGCCCCGATTCTAGCTGTGGAGTTGGACTATTCTTCACAGCCTCCACAGCTAAGTCAATCAGATATTCTGTTTCTGGGCGAGGAATTAGGACAGCAGGTGAAACGTTTAGGGAAAAATGACGCCAAGGGGTCACTCCAACCAGGTATTGAATTGGCAATCGCTCATAAAGACGTCGGTGCCATAGCTGGGATAGTACCGACAGAGGATATCGTAATTCAATTTGCGATCGCGCTTTGAAGGACTCTAAACGTAGCGTCAGCGAGTCAAGCCCAGCCACTTCTTGCAACAGCCAGTCTACTTCTGCACTAGGAATCCCCACCTCCACAGCAGATTTTTGGGCATCGTGACGCCACTGCCAGAGTTCCACTCCTGTTACAACAGGACATGCTGGAGAGTTTTGGCTTTTAAAACTCTTTTTTAGCATCACGACTGCCCAAACCTTACATCCTTACCTTATTGCTGTGGACGTTGAGGTGCAGCAGGAGCTTGCTGTGAACCTTGAGAAGCGGAGAGACCACGTATGTATTCTAAAGATTCCCGCGATGGCACAAGTACGATGTTATTCAACTGCTCATTATTGCTACTTTGCAAGGTCTGAATTACGCCCTCCAGAGTCACAGCTTCCACCTTGACTGTGGATGCCATGTTCGGCTGTTGCTGCTTAAAGCGGTCTACCAATCCCTGCAATTGCTCTTTCTCAAAGAAGAAAGGAATAACCTGCTGACCATTCTGCTGAATCGTTAAATACCCCTGATCTTCACCACCTTTCGCGACAAACAAGGGTGTACCTTGGAATTGTTGCGCTTGCTGACCACTTTGGGTCATCAATGCCTGTGCTGACTGTACCTGCTGCTGCACAGGAATGAAGGCAAAATCCAAGCCTTGTGGCTTGTTCTGATTTTCTCGATCTAGCTGGTAAACTTCCCCTAGCGAGACAGGCACAACTTGCACAGTTCTGCCCAGTTCAGGACTTTCCGCCTTCAACCGCTCAACAAAACTTTGAGCATCCCGTTGGCTAATAAAGACACCTGCAACTGACACAGCTTGATTTTGGTTTTGTCCCTGTCCCTGTGGCACTGAGGCTACTAGAGGTGACCCTTGTGCATCAGTGACAGTAAAGACAGGTACAGAGCGCAGCTTTTGAAAAACCTGATCTTCTGTCAATGCTAGCGCCCGCAGATTTTCTGTAGAGAAGGAGCCTATCAGCGCACTCCCGACTAAACCTAATATTGCGCTCAAGCGAACCAATGATTTCATCAAAATTACCTCAGCGTTTGACCTTAGATACCTCGTCACAATAGAATACCGCTCTCGCAATAGGATGACATATTGAGACGATTTAGTGAACTCACTGCATCCAATTCAGATTTTTCCACCCTATCGATTTTGCGGGCTAATTTCCACCGTTAACTCTTAATTTTTTAGTAACTCTACAGTGACCCTTTTTTTTGGGTCAATTTTCCTGACTCTGTTCAATATCGAATGTTCCATCCACTATCTTGATGGTCAGTGAATTAAAACGCTCAAACCCAACGTTAGGGTCTTAGCTCTGAAATCAAGAAAATTTAAATCGGGATGACAGGATTTGAACCTGCGACATCCTGCTCCCAAAGCAGGCGCGCTACCAAGCTGCGCTACATCCCGTTTGCATACCTAGCTAGTATAACTTGCTTTTTGCTCTTGTGTGTCAAGTTCCTCACAATCCTAACACTCAATCTGGATACCAGAACATACCTTTGATGCCTTCTGGGTCTGCCATAAAGCCCATTCTTCGATAGAAATTCACAACATGAGGGTCTGCAAATAGAGTGATATTACTGATGTCCTCACTCCGCAGTTTCTTGATCATGTACTTCATCAACGCCTTACCAAATCCTTTACTTTGGAATTCTGGATGAACCACTACATCCCAGATTGTGGCATTGAACGCATGGTCAGATGTTGCACGAGCGAAGCCGATGAGGCGTCTAGTGGTACCTCGTTGCTGCCACATCGAAACCACCAGGAAACTATGCTGAATAGCTTTTCTAACTTTTCGCATAGGACGCCGAGACCAACCAACGGCATCACAAAGTTCTTCTAATTCATAAAGGTCTAGTTCTCGCTCTGTACTGAAAAATATGCGAGAACCACCATCGGTGCGATCGATCGTCCCTTCCACTGCATCCCCTTCCAACTGTGTCTGTGGCGAGGCAGCGTCAGAACTGCTAAAAAAGCTTTTCCAAAAACCCATGCAGGTGCAGCTGTGGCATTTTCATACGTTGCGCTCCACAGTTTTGCAGGACTTCTTTTCCTTACGGATAGATGTTCTACTCTGTAGAGTTCAAACTTGACTATATATGAAGTGTATCCCAAACCCCAGAGGGACAACCAAGAGTGGGCTTGTTGAACTTTTGTCAGGTTTATGCTGTCTACGCAGCGATTAATGGCTGCTAGTTTCACATACCGCCCTGTGTCTTTGGTATGAACTGAGAATTTTTAAGAATTCTTATCGCACCAAATCTCGCCAAAACTTCGTGAACTTGATAATAACACAAGAGCTAGATTGTTTTCTCTTGTCCTGCCATAAGATGCCTTAAAAAATCAGAAAGTGCAATCTGGTTATCCTCCGAGACTGCCTGAAGATGCTAGGATGCTTCTTTCATCTAGCAAAGAAGGAAACTCCAGGAAAAGACCTTCTTTAGTTAGACTGAGGCTATTGAGCAGGATTTGTGAGAGATTAATCCAGATATAGCAGCTTCTTCTCTAAGAAGTGTTTTTGGCATTTCTCTAGCAAAAAGCTTTGACAAAAGCGATCGCTTAAGCCGACTTCATTCCTCAGTTCGCATCTTCCCCTACTTATGGCTGCGGGTTTAAAATCATCCACACTAGAGCTACTGAAGCGCTTCAATCGGGCGTTTCCTCAGTTCTATGAGCAGTTTGTCAGTAGTGAAATCCAACTACAAAACCTCAGGCTTGCCTATCGGCTTTACAAAACTAAACGTGCGGTAATCGAGCTAAAACCAGAAGGCTCTAAAAGTGCCCTGCATTTTGCTTACCGTAACCAGTCTTTTCTCCTGAGTGACATCTTTGGTGTTCTGGCTGCCTATGGGCTGACGATTCACAGTCTCAGCCTCTATGGTCAAATCACTCCACCCATGCTGGTATTTATCAAGCTAGTTGTATCTCGTGGCAGCAAAGCCCTAACTAATAAAACAGCAGAAAATGTCTGCCGCGCTGTTCGCGAAGCTTTGGCAGGGCGTTTTGAAGTAGAAGAAATGCTAGCCGTAGAGTTTAATCTCGACGCTGGTTTGGAGCAGGTAGAAACAGAATTTTATGTCGATCCTGTTTTCCACCTCCCAGCGCTGTTGATCGAAGCAGACAACCAACCTGGCTTATTTTACAAAGTGATGTACGCTATCTGGCAAGAAGATTTACTAGTCGTCAATGCTAATTTGCTTGTATGGCGCGGACGAACTCGTCTGATTTTGTACTTACTCGGACCTAACGAAAGCTTAATTCCTGAGTATTTGGGTCAAAAAATTGCCGAAAGTGTGCGGCAGCGATTACTAGGGCGCCGATTTTAGGAATTGAGAGAACTGCTTCCTTGCCCTCCTGATCTCCCTTCTCTTCTTCTCCACTCCCATGACAGCCCCAGTACTCATTCTCCGATAGGATGAAAGTATGGCAACCATTAATATTTTGGGAGCGCCCCACGCCTACGAATTAACACCTCCCACTGAACCCTCTTCTCCCGTCCTTGTTTTCATCCACGGCTGGCTTTTGAGCCGTAGCTACTGGCAACCCTTAATTGATAGGTTGGCACCTGATTATCAATGCCTAATTTATGATCTGCGAGGCTTTGGGGAGTCTCAGCCCCCAGTAGATAAAACTCACAGGACACGCTCAAACCCTGACACTGAATTACTAAACAAGTTGAATACTGGGGAGGTATCAACCTCTCGCTACACCCTAGCTGCCTATGCGGCTGATTTAGGTGTTCTGCTCAAAGAGCTAAACATTGACAAAGCATGGCTGATTGGTCACTCTCTAGGCGGTAGCGTTGCCCTCTGGGGAGCATCTGTTGCCTCAGAGCGTGTTAAGGGAGTCATTTGCCTTAATGCTGGGGGTGGTATTTATCTTAAAGAAGAATTTGAACGCTTTCGGGCTGCGGGTCAAGAGTTTTTGAAACGACGCCCCCGTTGGCTATGCTACATCCCTTTAGTTGACTTGTTGTTTACACGAGTTATGGTTGCACGCCCCTTGGAACGTCGATGGGGGCGTCAGCGCATCATTGATTTCGTTGTTGCTCACCCTGAAGCCGCGCTTAGAGCTTTACTGGATTCCACAACAGAAGCTGAGGTTCACCGTTTGCCTCAGGTAGTGTCACAACTCCAGCAGCCAGTTTATTTTATTGCTGGTGCTAAAGATACAGTTATGGAACCCAAATATGTACGCCATCTCGCCAGCTTTCACAAGCTCTTTCAAGGCTGTGGGGAGAATGTGATTGAAATTCCTAGTTGTGGACATATGGCAATGGTAGAGCAGCCAGATGCCGTTAGTATTCAAATTCGTAAGATTATTACTAGCTACGATAGTGTCAAATCCGAGAATTAGAGAACTTGCACAAAATCCTCTGGGGATGGCAAACACGTAAGAGATGGTTACGCTTTGTGTAACTGTTCTGCCTGAGGACTTAAGACGAGACATATTAGCAACAGTTGTCATCTTTGAATCCAATGCCGTTAAGGGTCGGGTGAAATCCTACCAATTGTGTCAAGTGAAACTCGTTTCGTTAAGTTAGGCAACAGTTGCAACTATTTTCCTCCCTACCCTACCTAAATTGAGGACAAAGACAAACGTCATCTTCTGTACTAGGTGGGTAATGCTGCGACAAGATCCCCGAAATTACCAAATACTGTTTCTCTCACTCTTCTTATTTTTAGGTATTGGAACAAGAGACTGGACATTACGACCTGACTTGATTTTAGTTGTGATAGTTACCTGTCTTCTGACTCAGTGGTTAGCGATATTTGTCTTAGAAAATTCTCAAGGAAAGCTTCTAAATCTGCTGACAAAAAAGTCAGAACTTATTGATAAAAGCAATCCTGCTTTTATCACTTTTTTTAAACTGGCTTCACTCAAGAGTGCAATGATTACCGCTTTAGGTTTGAGCTTACTTCTGCGGGCTGATCATTACACCACAATGATTCTGGCAGGTTCCTTAGCAATCCTCAGTAAATTTCTATTTCAAGTTGAGCGCAAGCATTTTTTTAATCCTGCAAACTTTGGCATAATTGCTGCTCTCATCTTTACGAATGATGCTTGGGTTTCTCCAGGACAGTGGGGAGATGATGGATGGTATGCCCTGTTGTTTTTAGGTACTGGAGGTATGGTCTTAAAACGTGTAGGTCGCTGGGATACAACAGCAGCGTTTTTAGGTACTTATGCATTACTTGAAGCGATTCGGAATCTATGGCTAGGTTGGGCTTGGGATGTCTATTGCCACCGATTAATGAGCGGTTCTTTGTTATTGTTTGCCCTATTTATGATTACAGACCCTCGCTCAATTCCTAAGGCACGGATTGGTCGATTAGTTTGGGCTGGGTGTATCGCTATCCTCAGTTTTATTTTGCGAAACTACTTCTTTGTTTCTAGTGGAGTCTTCTGGGCTTTGTTTGCTCTTTCACCTTTAAGTGTGCTGTTGGATGTTATTTGGTCTGCACCCCAGTTTTCTTGGTTATCAACGGTTTCCAATGCAGATAGCCGTTGTATTGAAGTAGCAACTGAGCGAGAGTCTGAGCAATATTCTAGAGCCTGAACTTAATCACCTCATAGGAGTTTGTCATGAAGTTTATTCGTGTCCTGATTAGCCTATTGCTAGCTGTTGTGATTGTTATTGGTTTTACTCCAACAGCCTTGGCATTTTGTGGGTTTTATGTGGCAAAAGCTGATACAAAGCTTTACAATCAAGCGTCTCAAGTTGCGATTGCTCGTAATGGCGATCGCACTATTCTCACGATGGCAAATGATTATCAAGGGGAGGTTAAAGATTTTGCGCTTGTGGTACCAGTGCCTGTCGTTCTCCAGCAAGACCAAGTGAACGTTGGAGAACCCAAAATTATTGAACGGCTTGATGCTTTTAGTGCCCCTCGACTCGTAGAATATTTTGACCCAGACCCCTGTAATCCTCCTAGAAGGCAGGCTCAGGTGCGCTCTCCAGAACCGATGGGAGATGCAGGAAGTCGTACAGATGAGAGTGCTTTGGGTGTAACGGTAGAAGCTCGTTTTTCAGTCGGGGAATATGACATTGTTATTCTCAGTGCTAAGGAATCTAACGGTTTAGAAACCTGGCTAAACCGCAACGGTTATCGGATTCCACAAGGGGCAAATCAGCTACTTCAACCCTACATCCGGCAAAACATGAAATTCTTCGTTGCCAAGGTCAATCTCGAAGAATTTGAAAAGGCTGGCTACCAATTCCTGCGTCCCATCCAGATGGCTTACGAATCGCCAAAATTTATGCTGCCGATTCGTCTAGGCATGATGAATGCGACCACTGAACAAGACCTGATTGTCTATGTGCTATCGCCGAAGGGTCAGGCAGAGATTACGAACTATCGCACTGTAAATGTGCCTTCGGATGCGGAGATACCCATCTTCGTCAAGAATGAGTTTGGTGATTTTTACAACGCAATGTTCCAAACCGCATACACTCGTGAAGGGAAGAAAGTAGCCTTTCGGGAGTATGCCTGGGATATGGGTAGCTGTGACCCTTGTTCGGCTGACCCTCTGAATCCAGAAGAACTAAGGAAGGCAGGAGTATTTTGGCTCACGCCAAATATGCTTAATAATGTTTTTATTACTCGTTTGCATGTTCGCTACACTCGCGATAAATTTCCAGAAGATTTGATGTTTCAAGAAACGTCAAACCGTCAACAGTTTCAGGGTCGCTATATTTTGCGTCATCCCTTTACAGAGGAGATGACGTGCCGAGCTGGGCGAGTGTATCAACGGTCGTTGAGCCAACGATTTGAACAAGAGGCTCAGACTTTAGCGAAACTAACAGGGTGGAATATTCAGGATATCCGCAAGAAAACCAGTGTCACTACTTCCGATCAGCAAACTCTTTGGTGGCGAAATGTTTGGCATTGAGGGTATTGACTTAGGCAGTAGTGCCAATAGTAAGGGCGCAAGACTTGTGCGCCTAGGAGGCTGAACTACTAATCAGATCAATTTCATCTGTTAGTCCAAATCTGAATTTTTCTTATCTTGAGGAGGTGCGATGAAGCAATTTCGGCTTTTAGTAATGTTACTGCTAGCGTTGGTGATTGTTATTAGCTTTGCTCCAACAGCTTGGGCATTTTGTGGGTTTTATGTGGCAAAAGCAGATACAAAGCTTTACAATCAAGCGTCTCAAGTCGTTATTGCTCGTAATGGCGATCGCACTATCCTCACGATGGCAAATGATTATCAAGGAGAGGTTAAAGATTTTGCACTTGTTGTCCCAGTGCCTGTAGTTCTCCAACAAGACCAAGTCAATGTTGGTGACCCTAAGATTATCGAACGGCTTGATGCTTTTAGTGCCCCTCGACTCGTAGAATATTTTGACCCCGACCCCTGTAGTCCTCCTCCTGTAAATAGAGTAGGTGGCGCAACTAGAGGAGGGGATGGCGGGGATGTCGCACTCCAATCTTCAGCAGCCGATAATGCCTTAGGTGTAACGGTAGAAGCCCGTTTTTCCGTAGGGGAATATGACATTGTTATTCTCAGTGCTAAGGAATCCAATGGTCTAGAAACCTGGCTCAACCGTAACGGGTACCGGATTCCCCAAGGGGCAAATCAGCTACTTCGACCCTACATCCGCCAGAATATGAAATTCTTCGTTGCTAAGGTTAATCTCGAAGAGTTTAAAGAAGCTGGTTATCAATTCCTGCGACCGATTCAGATGGCTTACGAATCGCCTAAATTTATGTTGCCGATTCGCTTAGGCATGATGAATGCAACAACTGAGCAGGATTTGATTATTTATGTATTATCCCCTCAAGGTCAGGCAGAGATTACAAACTACCGAACTGTTAATATTCCCTCAGATGCGGAGATACCTGTCTTCGTTAAAAACGAGTTTGGTGATTTCTACAACGCAATATTCCAAACAGCCTATACTCAGGAAGGTAAGAAGGTCGCTTTTCGGGAGTACGCTTGGGACATAGGTTGGTGTGACCCTTGTTCCACTGACCCGCTAAGTCCAGAAGAACTGAGGAAATCAGGTGTTTTTTGGCTTAGACCAAACACCCCCAGTAATGTTTTTCTTACCCGTCTCCATGTTCGCTATACACGAGATAAGTTTCCAGAAGATTTGATGTTTCAAGAAACGTCAAATCGCCAACAATTCCAAGGACGATATATTTTACGCCATCCGTTTGTTGCTTCACCCTTTACAGAAAATGTAAGTTGCCCTGCGGCTCGACAATATCAGCGGTCGTTGAACCAACGATTAGAAAAGGAAATACAGACTTTAGCTAAGTTGACCGGATGGAATGCTCAAGATATTAGAAAGAAAGCTAATCTTTCTCAAAGTCAATCGGCTCCTTGGTGGCAAAATGTTTTGCCTTATTGACACTCCCCTGGCTCTCATCCGAGGGGATTCTAGTTTCACAGACAGAACTTGCTCTACCAGGGTTGCCCCAAGTAGCGTAGAGGCTCCATCTCCACTAGCGTTACTTCCCGGATGCCCTCCGGTAGTTGCTTTGAGCAAAATATTTCTTGCTGCGTTGGTATCCCTGTGAAGAACGCAGCCACACGAACAAATATGAGTACGAGTGCTGAGCGATTTCTTGACAATCACCTTACACTGACTGCACTCTTGGCTTGTGTACTGCGGGCTTACGGCAGCAGCTAGTCTCCCAAACTTGGTAGCAAAATGCTCTAGCCACTGCCTGAACTGATACCAACTAGCATCAGCAATTGATTTTGCTAAACAGTGGTTCTTGAGCATATTCGCTACTCTTAAGTCTTCATAGGCGATGATGTCGTTAGACATACATACGTTACGCGCTAGTCTTTTAGCGTGTTCATTCCGTTGCCTACTTACTCTCAAGTGTTTTCTGGAATACTTAGCCCTTGCTCTCTTGCGACCTGATGACCCTTTTTGCTTCTTGTAGATTTGACGCTGCACCCGTTTGATGTCGGTTTCAGCCTTCCTCAAGAATTTAGGATTGGGTTCTTGATGCCCATTCGAGTCAGTGTAAAACGATTCAATGCCCACGTCCAAACCAACAGACTGACCCGTGGGGGGTTGAATATCAACACATTCGACATCTACCGCAAACTGACAGTAATACCCATCAGCACGTCGGACTAAACGAACTCGTTTGATTGATTTGACATCGTATTGATGGACATCCCATTTACCTAAAAGCTTCAGTTCACCAATTCCCTTTTTGTCAGTAATTGTGATGCGTCGCTTAGTTTTATGGAGTGACCAGCCTGATGTTTTGTACTCTACAGAACGGTTGTCTTTCTGAAAACGTGGGAAGCCTTTCTTACCAGATTTCTTAGACTTGCAGTTAGACGCTCGTAGACTCGCTACCGCTACGCTATCGTAAAACCGAGAGATTGCCAGCCATCCACGTTCAGCAGCAGCTTGTACTGCCATTGAGTTGAGGTCTTTTACAAATGAGAACTCATTGCGTAATTCTGTCGAATATTTGTTCAAAGCAAATCGATTGATTTTGGCATCTTTAGGCGCGTCCATCCAGTAACGAATGGCTTTGTTTCTGATGAATTGCACCGTTCTGATAGCTTCCTCAATAGCCTTGTACTGACTTGGCTTTGCTTTGATTTTGTATTCGAGAACTCGCATCTTGTTTTCCCCTCCTTGGTTTTATTATACTAAATGTATAGCTACTTGACAGGACGCTTGGATGAAAACAGAGAAAATATTTTTAAGAGTCACTGAATACGAAAAACGGCAACTTAAAGAAGAAGCCGCTAGACGTGGTATGACCCAATCGGAACTAATTAGAAGTTTAATCGCTCGTTTCCCTGAACCAACGCAGGATAAATCCTGCTAACTCCCTTTCATCCCTCCTCTCTCATAGAGAGGGTTTTCAGGCTTGTTCCTTATAAGCTGTTGTACCTCTAGAGCGCCAGTCCATTACTCAAGATTTTGGGGTTATCAATGTTTGAGAAGGGGCAATTGATGAATTGTCCCTTGGACTAGAATGACAGTACTTGTAGTAAGCATAGTCTTGGTTAATGCGATCGCCTTTTAGCTACCTGGGATGAAAGAAACGCGATCGCGTCTACACAATTTCATCCAAGCTTTCCACTGAATAACGTGCCATTGTGATAGTCTGCGGCAACACACCCACTAAAAGTGCCAATGCTTCGTCTGGCAGTTGAGCCATTGTTTCAGAGTCAAAGTATTGCTCAAATTGGTTGAGAAGCAGCTGAGCACGCCGCAAGGGTACGGGGTTGTCTGTAATTTGTCGTGTTAGGCGAATCCACTGCCGCCGAATCATATAAGACCGCTGTCGCTCATCAGCTGAGCCAGGGCTGTCCAATAATAAATTACCGAGTGGTAGCACTCCCTGACAATCCCAATCAAATTCTCCTCCTACTGCGGCACCAGGTCCCGCAAACTCAGCATGATAGCGCTTGTAGAGAATTAAGCCATTCCGACGTCGGCTGTTAACAATCCGCAGGTCATTCAGGGAAATCAACTCATCGTTGAACCAAAACCCTCCGGAAAAAGGAGGTCTTTTCCTTGGTGGTTCTGGTGGCTCTCCTGAGCCATCATCTTCAGTATTAGGTGTTACCGAGTCATTCAAGGATTTAGGCTGAGAGGCATGTATGACTACAGGATTCTTCGCTATTATCTCCCAACTTGAGATCTTCTGCTGGTTCATAGGCGTAAACGGAAACTCTCAAGAAAGTAAGTGGCAATAAATTTAGGAGAATACTTGTTAGTAAAAAGAGTGAAAAATACCTAAGCTAACATCAATGCTCCCTCAGAAATTGCTCCGCTAAGCTGAGATATGACACTTTACTGCACTAAAGTAGTGTTTGATTGATTGTTGATTATCACTAAATTATTAGCAAGAAAAGGATAATAATTAATAACAACCAAGCAAGAGAACTAGAAACAGAGTAGTAATTGTTATATGGCTCTTAATCCTCAGCTCCAGCCGCCTTGAGTAGTTGTACAACTTCAGGGTAACTATTGAATTGTGCAATCATCAAGGCAGTATAGCCACCCTGGTTTTTCACATTTATGTCTACACCCGCGTCAAGCAAGGCTTGCACTGTATCGGTATAACCTCGATGCGCTGCCCACATCAAAGCCGTTGCACCTGCATTATCAATGAAGTTAGCCTCTGCCCCGGCGTTCAATAAGTATCGCATGACCTCAGTGTCGCCTCGGTCGGCTGCCTTCATCAAGATTGTTTTTCCGTCAGCATATCGCTTGTTGGCATCTGCCCCTGCATCTAGCAAAACCTTAACCGTTTCTGCATGACCCTGAGACACAGCTAAGGTTAGTGGGGTTTCACTTAAGTTTGTCGCGTTGATGTCTGCCCCTTTCTGCAGCAAAGCTTTGACAATTGCTGTATGACCGTGCAAAGCTGCCAGCATCAACGCGGTGTCACCTAGTTGATTTCTAGCATGGACATTAGCTCCTCGTTGGAGAAGGGCATCCACGACATCGCTATAACCTTCTACAGCAGCAAAGTGCAAAGCTGTCTCTTGGTCTTTATCCTTAGCCTTGATGTCAGCACCCGCATTGAGTAAAGCCGTAACAACTTTTGTCTGCCCTCCAGCAGCAGCTGCCATCAGAGCTGTCCCTCCCACTAGGTTGTGGGCATTTACATTAGCCTCAGTATCTAGTAAAGCTTGTACCACAAAATCGTGACCTTGGTCAGCTGCCAAGGTTAGAGCCGTCTCACCCTCTTCGTCTTGGGCATTAGCATCAGCACGACTGGCTAATAAAAGCTGCACAACTGATAAATACCCCAGCTCAGCCGCTTGCATCAGAGCGGTTCTACCGTCAATGTTAGTAGCATCTGCACTTACCCCTAGCTCTAACAAAACTTGTACCGTCGGGGTGTGACCTTCACTTGCTGCTAGGCTTAAAGCTTCCACACCAACTGTGGCATCGCGGCTAGCTTCTAGCAAGAGTTTCACAACTGTACTATGACCTTCTTGAGCAGCTAGGCTTAAGGCACTATCTTCATCCTTGTCTTTGGATTTGACATCAGCACCAGCAGCTAGCAGGATTTGTACGACTGTTGTAAACCCTTTATGGGCTGCCACCATTAACGCTGTGCTACCGTCATCATTTTTGGCGTTGACATTAGCACCAGCAGCAACCAACGTTTGTAGAACGTCAACTCGATTAGCGGCTGCTGCTAACATTACGGCTGTCAGACCATATCGTTTTCTTGGCAAGTCGAGATTCGCACCCGCCGTGATTAATACCCGAACAATCTCGGTGTATCCCTGCTGAGAAGCAAACATCAAAGCGGTGGTGCCGTCTTGGTCTGTCGCATTGACATTAGCTCCTTTAGCCAAAACGGCTTGGAGTTCAGTGAGATCGCCGCGTTGAGCTGCTTTTAGCAGTAGGACATTTGTGTTCAAGGTCATCTCTCAAGCCTTGTCAGTAGCGCATAGCCAACTTAGCGTTAAATTGGCTATTTGAGAAGTAGCTCTAAAGAGGGATGCCCTCAAAAGCTAATCAAACCTTAGAGAAAACAGTAGCTGTGCTAAGTTAAGTTTCATCAAGATTCTTAAACCGCTCTCTTGAACACTATGAACCTCGAAATCCCAGAATCAGTTAAAGTCTGGTCTCAATTCATTCACCCCGTATTAATGTGGGCACTGCTAGTAATCTCTGTTTATGCGTTGTATCTGGGTCTGAAAATCCAGCAGACTAGAAATGCTGAAGGTGATGCCAAAAAAGAGCTGATCAAGGGTCGGTATAACGTCAAGCACTACCAAGTGGGTTCAGTGCTGTTAGGCTTGATGGTCGTTGGTGCGATCGCAGCACTGGCTGTTACCTACATCAACAATGGCAAGCTATTTGTTGGTCCCCACTTGCTGGCTGGCTTAGGCATGACTGGACTCATTGCGGTTTCTGCATCTCTTTCGCCGTTCATGCAAAAAGGCAACAATTGGGCACGCTTCACCCACATTGCCTTAAACATTGTTCTTCTAGGGCTATTTGGCTGGCAAGCGATAACGGGTATGCAAATTGTAGAAAGGATTATCAGCAAGATGTAACGTTGTAGCTCCAAAGCTGTCAGCTATCAGCTATCAGCTTTTTTGTTTTCCTTGCTGTGTCTAGAGGCGAGTCCCACTTGCTTCGAGCAGATTTGGCGGAAAGCTGACTGCTGAAGAGCTATAATTTAGTGCCTTTTGGATTTTTTTGGCATCGGTAAACCCAGGCTGGTGTGAAAATCTTCCTGGACTTTATGGGTTAGGCGGCGGGAAACTTGTCGCACAACTTGGCGCAAAATGCGATCGCCTGTGCTTTGAATTAAGGAATGGGGCAACTTATGGATAAACTTGGGGAACCTTATCGCAACACTCAGGTCAAGATTCCACTCAACGCGGGTGACAGCTTTCGGTAGCGGCAAACCCTTATGCTCTGACTCCTGAAAATACTCACCTGCCGGGACTTCTACAAATGCCTGAGATGCCTGAAAGTCCACATCATAGCCTGGAGCTTCATAGTTCGGAACGGGGACTGTCTGAATTCGATAGATCCCATCCTGTTGCGGTAACAACTCCAAGCCAACTTTCGGCTCTACTTCATAGCCAAATGCCCCAAATTGCCCAATTACTACAGCATAGGCATTTTGTCCAATTGGTTCTACCTTCATAGGGTGGGCACAATGGCTAAACCAATTCTGGTGAGCATCCAGATAGTCAATAACTTGCTCTTGCTCAGCATACATCTCCATACAGTCTTGAAAATGACTGTGAAAATGAGTCAGCTCACTGGCTGATAGGGGTGATTGTGGCACAAAAGTGTCAGTTTTTGAGTAACTTGATTGAGCATTCAAATGCGCTTGCTCTACTTCAATCTGTCGATTGTCAGCGAAATGCGACTGCATAGTAAGCTTCCTTAGTATTGGTTGCCTTTGCTAGGTTAAGGATTCCCACTGAAGGTTCAAATTTTCACTTTAACTCTGAGCAATTTACGGTAAAGACGAGTACATATTTAGAAAGTTCATACAATTAAGGAGTAGATTTCACTGCCATAAGAGAGATTTCTCGCTCACTTGAGCATAGCTTGTGAGTCTTGCAGTCAACCATGTTGGTTTACGGAGAGGAACGATGAAAGCATTTGTTGCTGGAGCGACAGGCGAAACAGGACGTCGGATTGTGCAAGAGCTGGTTAAGCGCAACATTCCGGTTCGAGCTTTGGTGCGGAACTTAGAGAAGGCGAAAGAAATTCTGCCTGCGGAGGTGGAATTAGTGGTAGGTGATGTGTTAAAGCCAGAAACTCTTAGTGCAGCAATTGCAGATAGCACCGTCATCCTCAGTGCTACTGGAGCAAGCCCCAGTATTGACCCCACTGGACCTTATAAAGTGGATTATGAGGGCACCAAAAATTTAGTAGATGTTGCAAAAACGAAGGGCATTGAACACTTGGTTATGGTTTCTTCTCTGTGTGTCTCCCAGTTTTTCCATCCCCTCAACTTGTTTTGGCTGATTTTGGTATGGAAGAAGCAAGCAGAAGAATACCTTCAGAAAAGTGGCTTGACTTACACGATTGTGCGACCAGGGGGTCTTAAAAACGAAGATAACCCAGACCCTGTGGTGATGTCATCGGCTGATACATTATTTGACGGTAGTATCCCGCGTACGAAAGTAGCACAAGTTTGCGTCGAAGCACTCACACAACCAGAGGCGCACAATAAAATTGTAGAAGTGGTTGCTAAACCAGAAGCTACCGATAAAAGCTGGGAGCAGCTATTTGCTAGCGTGGCTTGATAGGTGAGGTGCAACCGCCTCTTTTTAGCCTTGTCAAGGACTATTAAACTTGGAACGTTCATCATCCTTGTGGAAGTCTGTAAGTTTAAAATTTCAGGAAGAGTTTTTCCGGAAATCTACCTTGAGGAATTTACTTGCTAGCATCGGTGCCTTGGGGTTAATGGTCTTGCTCCTAGAGTTCTATGCAGGACAGTTGGCACAGCGATCGCATATTTTTTCTAATTATCCCACAGGTACCCACGGAACCCCTCCGTTGGTCATGAAGGGGGGCGATCCTTACATTCGCGCTTTAATGCGAACTATCACTGCCAGCGAAGCGAATGACTCCGAACCCTATTCCCTTCTCTATGGCGGTGAGCGTGTCTCGGATTTGAGCCGTCATCCTGAACGTTGTGTGCCAATTGTTGCTGGCCCCAATGTCGGCAACTGTACAACGGCAGCAGGACGATATCAGTTCATCAACACAACCTGGGATAACATGGCCCAGCGCTATCATCCTGGGCCTTCGGGTTTCCTGTTTTGGAAGAACTACAGCTTTGAGCCAGAGTATCAGGATGAGGTGGTTTACCGCTGGCTGAGTGACAAGCAAGCTTGGGGCGTTGATATTTCAGAAGAACTGCGGCAAGGGAACTTGAGCAATGTCTTGCGGCGGCTTTCTGGCACTTGGACAAGTCTAGGTTATGGGATAGAAGATAATGCGATGACTGGGTACTTGCCAGGGGTTTATAAGCGGATGCTTCGGGAAGAATTGGCGAAAGCTGGGTAAATCGTAGTCAGGGCTTACGCAGAACCTCTACCTGTAGGGTGGGCAGTGCTACCGTCGTCAAGGTGGTAGGTTTTAGGTGGTAGGGTGAGCGGCGAGTTTTGGAGTTAGAATTTCCCCGAAGTGCTAATATGACCAAGTCTTGAGCTAGATTTTCCCCTAAAACCTACCACCGACGACGTAACACCTTGACCTGAGGAATGGGTTGCGATCGCATCCTCTTCTTCTATGGTTCTATGATCGTATACACTCAGAATCTCTTGACGATTCAACGTCTTACTGCTCTCAAGCCAATAATTCATCGATTGCCACACTAAAGCCATTCAGAACAGTCTGAGTGCTGACTACTTCTCCTAACGTCAATAAAAGGTGTTTCTCTTGGGTAATAACGATAATCCACTGACTCTCAGGAAATACTAACCAGACTTCTTGGCAACCTGATTGTAAATACTCTCTAGCCTTAGCAAATAACTCTTCTCCACTATCATCAGGAGAGGCTATCTCCGCAATGAGTGGAAAGCTTTGAGGTAGTGCAGTAGAACCTGCGAATTGTGTAAATAATTCTGGTGTCAGGTACGAAACATCAGGACGACGACCTTGCTTAGTAGTACGACAAAGTGCTTCAGTGTAGACTTCTCCACCCTGCCCACTGGAGAGCATATGATTTCTCCAGTAAGAACCTAACCTTAATTGAATCTGACCGTGCCTTAATGTCATCCCTGTTTTCTCGATTATTTGCCCATCAACCCACTCATGATCATCGACGGGATGATTCATAAAATCGTCGATTGAGATGGGTTTCAGTTCAGGCACCGCAACCATAAACACCTACCTGTGTTTTAACTATTATTACAACCTATTTTATAAGTCTTTCAATGAAGCAAATCTAAGTGCGATCGCTTTCTTCCACAAGATTAAGGGCAATCGCTTTTTTTGTCTGAGTAGTACAAAGCGATCACTGTCTTCAACGTTCCTATTCTGTTGCTTTTTGAAGGCTTTATCCGTTTAAAAAAATTGATTATTTCACACAATATCAAAAATGTAAATTTTCACAGATTTGTGGGGATTTTCTAAATTCTGATATCCCCTTAAGGTGAATATCACTGCTTATGAAAAATCAGGAAAACTCAAATGGTTACAAACTTTTTGACAGATGCTAAACAACTCGACTCAGCCTCCGTTGAAGTTCGCGCTTCTACCGCTCCAAATTCAAAGAGAGAATTTGTCAAAGTTATTGTCGTTGGTTCACCCAAAGGGGTCGTTAAAATCATTCACACCCTGTACCGTCTTGGTTTTGCAGAAGTGACCGAGTGGAGTCCACCCACACCAACAGCAAATTCAGGTGAGGTAATAAGTGTTATGACGCGACTTGTTCTTCTAGATTGAGAGTTTGAGCGATCGCCTACATTAGGTAATCTGTTGATGAGATGACAGCAGAGGCGCAAGGCTTTGCGCCTTCAAGCGATCGCTAATCATCTTTCAGCTTAGTTAACTACGGTGCTACTGCACTATTTAGTTCTTCTGGGGTAAGTTGTTCCTTGGTCAACAAGTACACCGTTCCTTGCCTGATAGAAAGCAGATTGAGATAATATTTAGTCTCGCCATCCTTAGACACCTGATAGGCACTTCTTCCCGTATCATCTGCAAGCTCTAATTTTTTAACAACATAACCCTGAGCTTCTAGATTCTGTTTGAGATTTTCAGATACAGTTCGCCACTGGGTGTCTGCTGTTTGCCAACAGCCCAGTGAATTGTTACATCCCGGTTGTACACCATCAACATGAGGAAAATCTGCAAATGGCTCATCTGGCGATGGGCTAGGAGTTGGTTCTGGTGACGGTGTTGGCGATGGGCTAGGAGTTTCTAAAGGGGTGGGAGTTGGGGAAGGAACCGGAGTTGAGGACGCAACAGGAGTTGAGGGTGTTGGTGTTGGAGTGATTGGATCAACAACTGGAGAGGGTTGGGGTGGCTGAACTCTCGGTGAGGGTTGAACAATTAGAGGAGGAGTTTGCCGTAATCTAGGGAAGGGTTGGATAGGTGGAGGAAGGGTTGGCTGAACACTAGGAGAAGGTTTGGGCAACTGCACCGATGGAGAGGGTTGGGGGGAAGGTGGAGAAGGTGGAGGAGGTAGTTGCGTAACCTTGACAGCTTTCTTTTTAGGATTGGATGCGGGTTCAGGCTCTGGTTGCGGCGGAATGGGAATTAATAATAGTAACCCATGTAACCCGATGGAAAAGAACCACATCGGTCGCATCAGCATTTGTACAGGAGCAGGCAAGTTTTTCAAAAAACGTTGATAAATCATCGTATCTAAAGCATTAAATGTCCGTCAGGTACGACAGTTAGGCTAGTTTTAGACCTTGCTGCTGGCTGTTTGAGCATGTCTACAACCGAACTTTGCTAGCTGTAACAGGCAGTACAGTGCGTTTCGGGAATTCTCTACCTCACTAGTTTGTGTCACGGCAATGGAACTAGATGTTCTTGTCGCAACCTTAGTGGGAAGTATCTATACGGTAGAGTATCTTGCAAAATCTTATCAAGAAGCAATTGCCTTGCGGCACTCAATTTTCTTAACTATCCGCTGGTGGCTTGTGAGGGAGAGAAGGCTCGATAAGGAAGATTCCCCTGCCAAAATCAAAATTTCTTTGTCAGGAACTGCTATTGTTTTGTGGAAAAGTTTGCAGTTTGATATCTCTAGACTAAAACCCATGACACGAAAAGTTATTCACTCTTCTCATGCTCCAGCCCCCGTTGGCCCATACAGCCAAGCGATCGCAGCAAGTGGGCAAATGATCTTTGTTTCTGGTCAAATTCCGCTTGAACCCAGCACAGGCGAGATTGTTGGTGCTAATGATGTTGTCAAGCAGACGGAGCAAGTAATGGCAAATCTAGAAGCGGTTCTTGCTGCTGCTGGTGCTAAAACGCAGGATATTGTGAAAACAACAGTGTTTCTGGCAGATATGAACGATTTTGCAGCAATGAACAAAGTTTACGCACAACATTTCGATGAAACATCAGCTCCTGCGCGTGCTTGTGTTGAGGTTTCTCGTTTGCCAAAAGACGTTTTGGTCGAAATTGAATGTATTGCAATCGTGCCGTAAGTGACTGGAGTTGAGGCATGAACAGGGAGAAAACACCAGAAGATTTACAAGGACATCCCACCTGTTCTAGTGGCACGTATGCGATTGATGCAGACACTAACCAGTGACTAAGCTGGCATTGTGAGGAGGCGTACCCTGACTGGAAAGTGCAGCGGGTGTGCCTGATGATTATGACGACCTACCGCTTGAAGAGTGCAGCGGTTTTACTCTAAAAATGGGGAAAGCAGCGTCCAACTGGTCACTGCTCACTAGTAGCTCTTGAATGCGATCGCGATCAGAGCAACTCTCTACCTGTCGTACTCTACATAGTCAACCCGCCTATCGTCAATCTGAGCAGGCATAACCTCAGATCGACGTCTGGGTTGCAACGTATGGGGGAGAGCGTTATAAGGCTGCTGCACTACATAAGTTGTTCGACCCGGACGCTGTTGTCGTGCAAGTACCGCTAACGCTCCAACAACAACAATGCCACCACTAATTGTGATTGCCATACCGCCTAGTGCCCAGACGATGCCTGAAACCATCGAATTTTCTTCTTGCTGCTGAGGCTGAATAGGAGTAGGGGTTGATGTCGGTCGGCTCCATGCCGGTCGCGCAGTGGGATCGGTCTGCGTGGTTAGCTTCTCAATGAGCATCTGCTGATTCTGCAACTGTGCCTTTAGCTGCTCAGTTTCAGTGCGTTGTTGCTCAAGCATCGCTCTTAACCGCTCAGCATCCAACCGCTGCCGTTCAACATCATATAAGCTTGAACTCGGCGAAGTCGGTGTTGCCATCGGCGGTGTCGCCATATAAGGATCGTAAGGATTAGAAGGGTTAGCTTGTGCAATTGGCAGTTGACGAGCAGGTGTTAAACCATTAGCGACAATATTGTCACCCCCCTTAATCATAAAGAGAACCGCTACTCCAGCGAAGGCAGCCCCTGTCAGGAACGCCATACCATCACTCATTGCTCTCGCCTCTCAACTGCGACTGAATTAAAACTAGTTGTAACTGATGCACTCTGACACTCATTATGACTTCACGCAACTTAGGTTGATACGCCATCTCCTTGGTTTGGGTAGGTAGTTATTTTTCCCACTCGAACTCTGCTCATTCATTCAAAACCACATTTTCTCAATTGTCTACCTTAGCGAGGTCTAAAGATTGCTTACTATTGATGAACACTCTCCAGGCAGATCAGCGGTATTTTTGTAGAAGCTAGCAGACCGGAGATTAGGGACTTAATTGATATGCCTGGAAAATGATACATCGATAAAAGCAGCAGCTCAAGCTGTAGTTGTGAAAGTTTGGAAAATTGTAAGTAGAAACCTTAAACCCTTGCAACAACGCTTTAGGCGTTAAAGAAGACAATTACAACGCTAGTTTCCCCAGTTTCGTGCTGATGCTGTACACCCAGTCAAATTCCTGGAACGTTAGCCAGCTATGCTCAAACTCGAAGATTGCTTCGTTGAGGCTGGTATTGTCAACAATTACCCCAAAATGTTAGGACTTGATGAAATCTTAAACTCAGTGAGCTTACAGGAGCATAATTCCAGCTTTCTACGTCACAAGAGTGACACAACAGAATAGGTGCTACTTTTTTGTAGCAAGGTTCAACACCCGTATCTTCAACAGCTCACTGTCACCCTGGTAAAGGTTTATGCATCCTCAGCACAACCAAGATTCTAACAATCATTCACAGCCAAACCGCAACAATCTTTGGGTAGAGGGATTCAAAACAGTCGGCTTGAGTTTAATGTTTGCCTTCGGGTTTCGCACCCTTGTTGCTGAATCTCGTTATGTTGCCTCAGGCTCAATGTTACCTACCCTGGAAGTTAACGATCGCTTACTAATCGACAAGTTGAGTTATCGCTGGTCAACTCCTGACCGAGGAGACATTGTTGTCTTTTCTCCCACGGAAACGCTAAAGCAGGAAAATCACCGAGATACCTTTATCAAGCGGGTGATTGGTTTACCCGGAGAAAAGGTAGAGATTAAAGGGGGACGGGTGTATGTCAATGACCAACTGCTGCGAGAAAAGTACCTTGCCGAAGAACTGACGTATGATTGGGGTCCCGTCACTGTACCTCCAGACTCCTACCTCGTGATGGGGGATAATCGCGATCGCAGCTACGATGGTCGCTACTGGGGATATGTTCCTCGTGACTATATTATTGGTCGTGCGATCGCACGCTACTGGTCTGTTGAGCGCATTGGTACAATCGACCCATCTCCTCTTTACCCGCCTTCTCCTGCATCATCTGTGCGCCAGTAAGTCCTCCGACTTCTAAAGTTCAGTTTCCAGCCATTGCCATTCAGTAACAAGGGATTCGGGAATTTTTAAACAAAGGGCTTCCTGACTTTTGAGTGGAACCGAGAGCGTTAGGGAACTCTTTTGCAGTTTACTCAGAACTTCTGTGAAATTGTACTGACCGACATTGGGTGCAGGAGATTCTTCGCCAAAGACATCAGCGGCTGTCAATACCTGACCCGATGCTGTACTAATTTTCAAAGGTTGCGGGTGAGTCAACTCAGCAATGCCAGGAAAACCGACTAGACGTAAATTGAAGCGTATTGGCTGACCTGGTGTTATTTGTTTGAACAATACTACCTGCCAAGCATTTCCAGAGGCATCTAGCAAAGATTGTTGAGAGTGATATCGCATGACTCCGGGTTCATCTTGGTGTTGCCTCAGAACAGCCGTTGCTTGCTCTTGTGTGAAGGCAAATTGACCCAGAAGTAAAAGTAGCACCAATCCACTCAGCAGCAGTAGCTGAGAAACTAGATCTTCACGGCGCAAGTTTCCTACCAGTTCTGACAGGGGAGGTAGAGGAAGCCGGGAGAGAGTTTTTGCTGGTGGCTTATTGGTGTCAAGCTGGTCTAGTTGCTGAGTGCGATAGAGCATAACTCCCTCCAGATGTTAACCCTAAGGGCAGATTTCTCTGGCGTTTAGACTAAGGCGCTCTGACTCAGCGAAGCTGAGTGGAGCGAAAGCCTATTAGCGCAGCTTTCTGGGGACTGGAGTTTAGACTAAAACGCTCTGACTCAGCGAAGCTGAGTGGAGCGCAAGCAACTGAAAGCTCCTGGGATACCAAGCATGGGGCAACTGGCGTTTAATCAATGAATTGGGTCACAGGCATTGGGTTGGCAAGAGCAGTGGGTGACGTAGCACTGACTGCCCTTGGGTGGAAGATTGAGAGAAGCACTACCAACTCTCAACAGCCACTATGGAACTTCTTGCCAAACTTCAAGCATTTCGTCAAGCTGCCTACAATTACTTAGGCAAAGCGCATGACGCGACCTTTGAGTTAACTGATGCGGTACTATTGACCCGCAACGCCTATTCCTTGGCAGACTTGTCACTCTCTCCAGTATTTCGACGCCGATGGTCTAGCATTTATGAAGCCTTACAAGATAGCCGACCTCAACGCCAGAAATTGATGAAGCTCTACCTTGAGCAGATGGCTTCATCGGTGCGGCCTCTTGCTGGCAGGTGACCACACAATCTGGCCACGACCGGAAGCAGTGACACTCCAAGAACGTACAATTGAGCATCAAGCAACTACCGTTCCCGGAAATCGCCCGATTGGTTTAGGTCAGGGCTACAGCACTATTGCTTGGATACCGGAAGAGTCAGGCAGTTGGGCGAAAGCCCTTGAGACATGAGCGGATTACCAGTTGGGAAAACCCAATTGAGAAGGGGGCGTGGCAACTACAGCAGGTTTGCTCTGTGTTATCAGTACGACCAATTTCTGTCTGGGACAGCGAATATGGCTGTGCTCCGTTTGTACTCAAGACAGCGAACATTGCGGCAGATAAGTTGATACGTTTGCGCTCGAATCTTGGCTTGTGGGGCGCACCTCCCCCCTACTCCGGT